>JAYRVN010000329.1:0-3084 GCA_041918535.1 Chloroflexota bacterium | reverse complement strand
CCTCGCGCAACCCCTGTTCATCCAGGTCCGGGCGCACATCCACCGTCCCCGAACTGCGCAGCAGTTCCAGGGCGCTCTCGTCCAACGTATCACACACCAAAATTTGCGGGCGTTCGTGCATACCTCTCTCCCGTTCCCACTAAACCTCATTCCATCAGCCGACATCCGCCGTCAAGCACTCGATGAGCATCTCCGCCGACACATTCCCGCCGCTCAGCAACACGCCAACCCGCCGACCGGCTATTGGATAACTGCCGGTCAGGGCCGGGGCCAGGGCGACCGCGCCGCTCGGCTCCACGACAATTTTCAACCGCTCCAGGAGAAAGCGTAGACTGCGTCGGATAGCAGCTTCCTCCACCGTCGTCATGTCCGCCACATAGCGCCGCATTAGCGCCAGGTTGCGCTCGCCGACAAAACGTGTGCGCAACCCGTCGGCGATGGTCTCCGGCACAGTCGGCCAGCGGTAGACCGCGCCTTCGCGCCAGGAGCGGTTGGCATCCGCCGCCGTAGCCGGTTCCACGCCCACCACCCGACAACGCGGCGACAAAGCCGCCGCCGCCAGGGCGCTGCCGCTAATCAGCCCGCCGCCGCCCACCGGCACAAAAAGCAGGTCCAGCTCACCCACCTCTTCTATCAACTCGTAGGCAGCCGTGCCGGCCCCGGCAATGATCTGATCGTTATCATACGGGTGGATGAGCGTATAGCCATACGTCGCCGCCAGTTGCGCGCTGACCCGCTCTCGCTCCACCGCCGGACACAGCACAATGGTCGCGCCATACCCCTCGGTTGCGGCGCGCTTGACCGGGGGCGCATCCTCCGGCATCACCACCGTGGCCCGGATGCCCAACTGTTGCGCCGCCAGAGCCAAACCCTGGGCGTGATTGCCGCTGGAATGGGTGACCACGCCGCGCGCGCGCGCCGGCGCATCTAACTGACTGCAGGCGTTGAAGGCCCCGCGAAACTTAAACGCGCCGCCGCGCTGAAAGTTCTCGCACTTCAAATACAGATCTGCGCCGCACCGGGCATTGAGTGTGCGCGAAGTCAAGACCGGAGTACGCTGAACGATGCCGCGCAAACGTTCGGCGGCCTGGGAAACAACGGATGGATCGAGCATAGGCGTGCTGGGAAACGTTAACCGGAGGACGCGGGGTGTCGGTTCGCCCGGCCGCGCTCAGTTGTCAGGTGCCGGTGTAGCCGGCGCGCAAGGCAATGCCGAACAGGAACAACAAGCCCAGCGCATAAACCCATTGCGCGCGATTGCTATCATCGCCGCGCTGATAGGTGAAAAGAAAGGGCAAGAAGACGACGGCGAAGACGCCGTATAAAACGTGCATCGTCATGCGGGAAACGTTGACCGAATTCCCACCCACCCACAGCGCCACACCCAACACGCCTTGCAACACATACAACCCCTCGGCGATGATCAACGCGCCCAGGAAGCTGCTGTCAACGCCCATCTGACGGATAGCTCGATAAAATCCCCATAGGCTCAACGCCAGGAAGAATATCCAGACGGTATTAGCCAGCGCCGCATGAATCCGAACGACTGTTTCCATAAGAGTGCCTCGCTATTGCAGTTATGATCCGGGTTAAGGGCCTATCCCCAAAAAGTCGCGGCGGCCGTCGGTCTCCACCGAGCCGCCTGCGCCGGGACAAGCTCTAATTCTCATGGCTGCCTATTTTAACACCAGCCGGACGGATCGGCAGATGATTGGGCCGGGCTTTCCAGGGCGATCCGACTATCAGGCAGTGAGGAGTTAAGGCTTTCTGATACGATTCTGTTGGCGTTGCCGCCCGGACGGTCTACAATCTAACTAAGATGATGTCAGAGCTTAACCCCCAATCAACGCCGGCCGGTCAGGTTATGCCTGTTTGACTTATCCGGCGAGGCCTGGGGGGCGGGCTGTAATTTGCACACGCGCGTAGGTCGGCTCGGCCCGGTTCGCGCTAATAACCATGGCTAAAGAAGATACGTTAGACTATACACACTTTCCGGAATTGATTGAGGCGATGATTCGCCTGTCGGGTGAGTTCACCCCAACCAAGCAAGTGCTTGACGCCGATGGGTTGATCACGCGTCCTTTTTTGCCCTTGCGCGGTTTGGTTTTGTTTCCCGATATGGTCGCGCCGATTTTCATCGGTCGTGAACGCTCTGTGGCGGCGTTACAGGCGGCGGGGCAGCACGGCGAAGCGCTGATTGTGGCGGCCCAGCGGGATACGGAGGCGGGGGACCCGACGGCGGACGATATTTTCCGCGTGGGGCTGGAAGTGAATATCGGCCGAACCCTGCGCTTGCCCGATAACAATAACAGCGTCCTCTGCCAGGGCGTCCAACGCGTTGAAATCGTCGAATTCGTCCAGTGGGACCCCTACATCCGCGTTCGCGCCCGTCCGATCCCCGAACCTGACAATTGGGACAGCGAAACCGAAGCCCTGATGCGCGCCGTGCTGCATCAGTTTGAGAATATCGTTGACCTCAACAACCGTTTGCCGGAAGACGCCTATACCCTGGCCCTCAATGCCGAATCTCCCGGCTGGCTGGCCGACTTTATCACGCAGACGCTCGATTTTCCCCTGTTGCTCAAACAAGAATTGCTGGAAACCTACGACGCCAACCAACGCTTACATCGGCTGAGCGTCATCCTGGCCCACGAACTTGACCTGCTGGAAGCGGAAGACCGTATTCATCTGCGCGTGCAAGAAGAGATTGACCACAGCCAACGTGAGCACTTTCTGCGTCAGCAAATGCGGGCCATTCAGGGCGAGTTGGGCGAGAACGACGCCTTCACGCAGGAGATCAACGACCTCCTGGCAACTATTGCGGCCAAAGAAATGCCGCCGGATGTGCGCGCCAAACTGGACCGGGAGTTGGCCCGCTTAACCAACACGCCGCCCATGTCGCCGGAAACCGGCGTCATCCGCTCTTACATTGACTGGCTGGTGGCGTTGCCGTGGCTGGACCTGACCGACGACAGCCTGGATGTTAAAGAGGTCGCCCGCGTCCTGGACGAAGACCATCACGGCCTGGAAAAGGTCAAAGAGCGTATCCTGGAACACATTGCCGTGCGCAAGATCGCCCCGGAT
>JAYRVN010000328.1:0-15917 GCA_041918535.1 Chloroflexota bacterium | reverse complement strand
TGAGCGAAACCATCGAGTAGATTTAGGAGATTCACTGTTTATGACTGCCGTCCTTGAAATTAAAAATCTGCACGTTAAAGTGGGCGAAACGCCTATTCTGCGCGGCATTGACTTAACCGTTAAACAGGGCGAGATTCATGCCATCATGGGCCCAAATGGCTCCGGCAAGAGCACGCTGGCTTACTGCCTGGCGGGCCATCCCTTCTATGAGCCGACCGCCGGCCAGGTTTTTTTTGACGGCGAAGATTTGCTTGCCCTTGAGGCAGATGAACGCTCACGCGCCGGGTTGTTTCTGGCGTTCCAATATCCTATCGCAGTGCCGGGTGTGACGGTGGCTAATTTCTTGCGCCAGGCGCTCAATTCCCGCCGGCGCGCCGAAAGCCCGGATGATAAAGGCATTTCTATCCCCGCCTTTCGCCGGTTGCTGACAGCCAAGATGGACGATCTCGGCATTGATCACAAATTCGCCGGCCGCTACTTGAACGAAGGTTTCTCCGGCGGCGAAAAGAAGCGCGCCGAAATCTTACAGATGTCTTTGCTAGAGCCCAAAATCGCCATCATGGATGAAACGGATTCCGGCCTGGATGTGGACGCCTTACGGGTGGTGGCAGAGGGCGCCAATCGGCTGTCGGATCGGCTGAATATGGGCGTCGTGGTGATCACCCATTATCAACGCATTCTTAACTATATCAAACCGCATTTCGTCCACATCTTAATGGATGGGCGCATTGTTGAACATGGCGGGCCGGACCTGGCTTTGGAAGTAGAAGCCAACGGCTATGACAGATTGCGCGCCAAATATGCGACTGTAGCGGAGGCCTAAATGGCAAATGCAGAGTTAGCTGAACGTGAACTGACAGAGAACGAGTCTATTCGGGGCGTCAACGACGATTACGCCAACAAATATGGTTTCCATGACACGGAAGACTATATCTTTAAGGCGGAAAGGGGGCTTAACGAACAGGTTATTCGCGCTATGTCACGCATGAAGGGCGAGCCGGCGTGGATGCTGGATATCCGTCTGAAGGCGTACCAGCACTTTTTGGATCGGCCGATGCCCAATTGGGGCGCTGATCTAAGCGGTATCCATTTCGATAATATCTACTACTACATCAAACCCTCCAACCGTCAGGAAGACAATTGGGAAGATGTGCCCGATTACATCAAGAACACCTTTGACAAACTGGGCATACCTGAGGCGGAGCAAAAATTCCTCTCCGGAGTAGCTGCGCAATACGAGTCGGAGGTTGTTTACCACAACATCAAGCGAGACCTGGAAGATAAAGGCGTCATCTTCCTGGGCATGGACGATGGCCTGGTCCAGCACCCCGATCTGGTGCGCGAATACTTCGGCACGATTATTCCGTTCAACGACAACAAATTTGCCGCCTTGAACACGGCGGTTTGGTCGGGCGGCAGTTTCATCTATGTGCCGCCTGGGGTGCATGTGGATATGCCCCTCCAAGCCTATTTTCGCATCAATGCCAAGAACGCCGGCCAGTTTGAGCGCACATTGATTGTGGTGGACGAGGGCGCGTATGTGCATTATGTGGAAGGTTGCACGGCTCCCATTTATTCATCTGATTCTTTGCACTCGGCTGTCGTGGAGATCGTGGTCAAAAAAGGGGCGCGTTGCCGCTATACCACCATTCAGAACTGGTCTAACAATGTGTATAACCTGGTGACCAAACGAGCCATGGCCTATGAACGGGCTACCATGGAGTGGATCGACGGCAACCTGGGTTCCAAAGTGACCATGAAATATCCGGCGGTGCATTTGATGGGTGAGGGCGCGCACGGCGAAATCCTGTCTATCGCGTTTGCCGGTCGCGGCCAGCATCAAGATGCGGGCGGCAAAGTGGTGCACCATGCCCCCAATACCACCAGTCGGATTATTTCCAAATCCATCAGCAAAGACGGTGGGCGCGCCTCCTACCGGGGTTTGCTTAAGATATATCCGGGGGCAACCAATTGCAAGTCGAATGTGGTTTGCGACGCCTTGTTGCTGGATGAACGCAGTCGTTCCGACACCTACCCCTATATCGAGGTTGACGAGCAGGATGTCACCGTCGGTCATGAGGCGTCGGTGAGCAAAGTAGGCGAGGAGCAGCTCTTTTATCTGATGAGCCGGGGTATTAGTGAAGAAATGGCGAATACTCTGATCGTCAACGGTTTTATTGAACCGCTGGTCAAAGAGTTGCCGATGGAGTATGCCATCGAGATGAATCGCCTGATCCAATTACAGATGGAAGGGTCTATTGGGTAATTGCCTGGGCGGAATGTCGGTTCACCGGCCAGCCACTCAGCCTGATCTCAAGGGTTAAGCATGTTTTCACGGGAAGCAGTTGAACAACTTTCGGCTTATCTGAATGAGCCGGATTGGATGCTCGCCTTACGCTTGCAAGCGTGGGACGTGTATATTCAGACCCCAATGCCGACGACGAACGATGAAGCGTGGCGGCGGACGGATTTGCGGCGCTTGAAATTGGAGGCGATTGGCCCTTCGTTGAATGGGTCGGCCGCGTCTGCCCTGGCGCAGTCGCCCGATTACCTGGCGAGCCAATTAACAGATGATACGCCGGGCGGCGTGATGGTGCAGGTAGATAGCGCCGTCAAAGAGTATCAGCTGAGCGAGGCGTTGCAGGCGCAGGGCGTGATCTTCTGCGATATGCACACGGCAGTCCGTGAGCATGGCCATCTGGTGCGCCAGTTTTTTATGCGCGAGGCTGTGCCATTGACCGAAGGCAAGTTTGCCGCCCTGAATGGCGCTTTTTGGCGCGGCGGCACGTTTTTATACGTGCCCAAATGGGTCAAGGCGGCCGCGCCATTGCATAGCGCCTTGTGGTCGGCTTCGGGTAGGACTTTCTCGCATACGCTGGTGGTACTGGAAGTGGGCGCTGAAGCCGTGTTTATTGATGAGTATGCCTCAGAGACGGGTGAGGGGCAGGCGTTGCATAACGGGGTGGTGGAGTTGATTGTGCGGGATAGCGCCAGTCTGGTGTATGCGTCGTTACAGGATTTCGGCCGAAATCTTTTCCAGCTCAATCACGAACGCGCGCGCCTGGGTCGTGACGCCCGCCTCGACTGGATCACCACCACCATGGGCAGCAGCCTCACCAAAGCCTTCCAAACGGTGGAACTAGACGGTCAAGGCAGTTGGGCGCGTATGTCCGGCCTCTTCTTTGCCGACGGCCGCCAACACTTTGACCTTGACACCCAACAGAATCACAACGCACCCAATACCACCAGCGACTTACTCTACAAAGGCGCTTTGCGGGGTAGGGCGCGTAGCGTCTGGCAAGGCATGATTCGCGCTCTGCCCGACTCGCAAAAGACTGACGGCTTTCAGGCCAATCGCAACCTCATCCTCGAACGCACGGCCCGCGCCGACTCTATTCCTGGCCTGGAGATTCAAGCGGACGACGTGCGTTGCACCCATGCCTCCACAGTCGGCAAGCTGGACGAGAACGAAATCTTCTATTTAATGAGTCGCGGCATTTCGCGTCCCGTGGCTACGCACATGGTGGTAGAAGGCTTCTTTGACCCCATTATGCAGCGGATTCCGTTTGAAGGGGTGCGCCAACGCCTGGCGGCGCGCATTATCGAGAAAGTCGGCTAAGGTGTTGCGTCGGCGAAGATCCGCCGCCTGCCAAGAGGCGGCGTGGGCGGAGATGTTGCCATTGCCTGCTGATGTTCTATCCTCTCTTTACATCTAAACCAAGGAGTTTGATCCCCATGTCAGAATCGCCTTATGCCCATCCTGAGGTGTTGGTCAGCGCGCAATGGGTGGCCGACAATCTGCACCGGACCGATACCATTCGGTTGGTGGAGTCCAACGAAGATGTTTTGCTCTATAGCACCGGTCATATCCCGAATGCCGTGCATATTGACTGGGTGGCTGACCTAAATGACGCCGTCCGCCGCGACTACCTGGATCGTGAGCAGTTTGAGGCGTTGTTGAGCAAGCATGGCATCGGTAATGACACAACCGTGGTTTTCTATGGCGATAAGCACAACTGGTGGGCCGGTTATGCCTTTTGGGTTTTCAAATTATTCGGCCATGCCGACTGCCGCATTATGGATGGCGGCCGGAACAAATGGTTGGCAGACGGACGGCCGACTACCAAAGAGACGCCGACTTTCCCACCTGCTACCTACCATGCCCGGCAACGCGCCGACTATAAAGTGCGCGCTTTCCGCGATCAGGTGCTGGAGCATGTGCGTCAGGGTCAGCCGTTGGTAGATGTGCGCAGCCCGCAGGAATATCGGGGCGAATTGCTGCATATGCCCGGCTCACCCCAGGAAGGGGCCTTACGCGGCGGGCACATTAAGGGGGCGCGCAGTATTCCCTGGAGCCGCGCCGTCAATGATGACTCCACATTCAAATCGGCCGATACGCTGCGGGCTATTTATGAAACGGAAAACGGCCTGACGCCTGACCAGAACATCGTCGCCTATTGTCGTATCGGTGAACGGAGTTCGCACACGTGGTTTGTTTTGACCTACCTTTTGGGTTATCCTAATGTGCGTAATTATGACGGGTCTTGGACGGAGTGGGGGAATCTCGTCGGCGTGCCGATTGAGAACCCATCCCGCATGCAGTAAAGTAACGTCTGTTAGCGATGCAACGCCCAGGCGTGAAATGTGGCCGGCTCGTCCAGGCTACGTTTCACGCCTTTGTGTTTATGGCGGTGATAAAAATGTTTGATGTCGATGCAGTCCGGGCTGATTTCCCGATTTTGCGCACGGAGGTGCGGCCGGGTGTGCCGTTGGTTTACCTGGATAGCGCGGCTTCGTCGCAGAAGCCGCAACAGGTGTTGGCCGCGATGGATGATTATTACTGCACATCACACGCTAATGTGCATCGGGGCTTGCATTTTTTGAGTGAACGGGCTACGGCGGCGTATGAGGGGGCGCGGGAGAAGGTGGCGAAGTTTGTGGGGGTGGGGGATTCGGCCGAAATTATTTTCACGCGCAACACCACCGAAGCCATCAACCTTGTGGCCTACAGTTGGGGCCGCGCCAACCTGCGCCCTGGCGACGAAGTGCTGCTCACCCTCCTGGAGCATCATGCCAACATCGTCCCGTGGCAACTCATCGCCGAAATGACCGGCGCCACCTTGCGCTACCTCCCCATCACGGCCGACGGCCAACTCGACCTTGACCAGCTTGACGCCCACCTCACCCCGCGTACCCGCCTCTTCGCCTTCACCGCCGTCTCGAATGTCCTGGGCACCATCACCCCTGTGCCCCAACTGGTAGCCGCCGCCCATGCCGTCGGCGCTCTCGCGCTGGTTGACGCCGCCCAAGCTGTCCCCCATCTGCCGGTTAATGTCCAGGCCTGGGACGCCGATTTCCTGGCCTTTTCCGCCCACAAAATGTGCGGTCCCACCGGCATCGGCGTACTCTATGGCAAGCGGGCCATTCTGGAAGCCATGCCGCCCTTCTTGGGCGGCGGTGACATGATTCGGCGGGTTACCCTGGAAAAATCCACCTGGAACGATCTCCCCTACAAATTTGAGGCCGGCACGCCTAGCATTGCCGAAGCGGTGGGCCTGGGGGCGGCGGTGGATTATCTCAGCGGCCTGGGCATGGAGAATGTGCTGGCTCACGAACGCGCCATCACGCATTATGCCCTGGAGGCGCTCAGCGGAGTGCCCGATTTGCAGCTTTTCGGCCCGGCTGTGGCTCTGCGCGGCGGGGTGGCAACCTTTAGCCTGACGGGTTGTCATCCCCACGACATTGCCCAACTGCTAGATGCAGAAGGCGTTGCCATTCGCGCCGGTCATCATTGCGCCATGCCGCTGCACCAACACTTAGGCCTGGTGGCTACCGCGCGGGCTAGTTTTTATATCTACACCACATCGGCCGAAATTGATTGTCTGGTAACTGGCCTTGATCACGTGCGCCGAGTCTTTCGGCGGAACTGAAATTCCCGCGCCGACGGAGGAACGAACCATGAGCGCTGAGATGTATCGTGAACAGATCATCGATCTCTATGAACATCCGTTAAACTACGGCCGGCTTGAATCGCCTACTTACGCCTATGAGGAAGATAATCCGCTTTGTGGCGACGTCATCCACATCGGCCTGGTGCTGGATCAGGCGCAGCGCGTTACCGATATCCGCTGGCAGGGTCACGGCTGCGCGATCAGTCAGGCGTCCGCCAGTTTGCTGACGGAAGATGTGAAGGGGCTGACCCTGGATGAAGTGCGGCAATACCCCAAGGAACGCTTGTTGGAATTGTTAGGCATCCCCTTGAGTATGACGCGGATTAAATGCGCGTTGCTTGCGTTCAAAGTCATGAAAGCCGCCGTTTATGGCCTGCCTGATAAAGAAGATATGCGCCGGCAAACTGAGTAAACCCAGACGGCAAGTAGCCTATTCAATTGAGGTGTTATCAGATGACAAATTGGGTAAAGGTCGCCACAACGAGCGATTTCACTGACGGTGAGCCGGTCTATTTTGATTTCGAGTTTGAGACGGTCGCCATCTTCCGGCTGGGCGACGCTTTCTACGCGATCGAAGATCGTTGTTCCCACGACGACGGGCCGCTGGGTGAAGGCCAATTGGATCGCGCCGCGTGTGAGATCGTCTGCCCGCGACATGGGGCGCGCTTCGATCTGCGCAGTGGAGCGGCTCTTTCCATGCCGGCTGTCTATCCGGTGCGCCGCTATGAGGTGCGCGTCGAGGGAGAGGCGGTCTATCTGGCCGAGCCGGATGAGGGTGATGGATGAAAAAAGAGCGAGAACTTGTCGAGCGCCTGCGACAGGCGAATAAACTGAACCCCAGTCGGGCCGGAACACGCCCCCTGGTAGAGACGACCGGGTTGTCGCCCGAGATGGCGCTTTTGCGCACCTGGCAGATGGAGCGCCTCAAACGCACCCATGCCGATCTTCTGGCGAGTGAGCTGTATGGGCAGGCCTGTCAATTTTTCCTGAACGACATTTACGCGCCGCGTGACTTCAGCCAGCGGGATCGCGACGTAGAGCATGTGTATGCGGTGATGAGCCGTTACTTGCCGCTAAAGATGTTGCAGATACTGGAGCAGGTAATTGAGTTAAACGATCTAACCAATGCCCTGGATACGGCCTTGTTAAAGGTCTTGGTGGGCGAGTTGGGCATGACGACGGAATTGACGGCGGCTATGTATGCGGAAGGTTATCGCCGTTGCGACAACTACGCCATGCGGAGGCAGCAGATCGATCAATTGGTTGAGGTGGGGCAGGGGGTGAACAAACTGGTACACCGGCCTCTGGTCGGGGGTCTGCTCAAGCTGGCGCATGGCCCGGCGCATCGGGCGGGTTGGTCGGAGTTGCAGGATTTCCTGGAAGGGGGGTTTGCTGCCTTTCGGGTGATGGATGATGCGACGCCGTTTCTGGACATTGTGACGCAGCGGGAACGGCTCATTCTGGATCGCATTTTTGCCGGCGAGACGGAGCCGTTTGCTATTGGCGGTTGAGGGGGAAGAGATTCGGCCGAATCCCCTCCCTCCCTTCCCCCCGCTTTTCCCGCTTGCCCTCTGCACAGTTGACGCGAACCCTGACTTGCCATATAGTAAGCCCCGGGCCTAGAACATAGTTGCTAATCGGCCTTGCCGCCGGTCGCCCCGACGGACACAATCACAACAGGAACAGACGTATGGAAATCGGACTTGTTGAACGGGTAGATATTGACCGTGAGATGAAGCAATCCTACCTCAGCTATGCCATGAGCGTCATTGTCGCGCGCGCCTTGCCCGACGCGCGCGATGGGCTCAAGCCCGTCCAGCGACGCATCCTATACGCCATGTACGACATGGGGCTAAGCCCTGCTTCCGCCTACAAAAAATCGGCGCGTGTTGTGGGAGAGGTCTTAGGCAAATACCATCCGCACGGCGACCAGCCCGTGTACGAAGCCATGGTGCGCATGGCGCAAGACTTTTCGCTGCGTTACCCGTTGGTGGCAGGTCAGGGCAACTTTGGCTCCATTGACGGCGACGGCGCCGCGGCCATGCGCTACACCGAAGCGCGTATGTCGGCGCCCGGCTATGACTTGCTGGCCGACCTGGAAAAAAACACCGTTGATTTCATCCCCAACTTTGACGACACCTTGCGCGAACCGGATGTTTTGCCCGGTATCATTCCCAATTTGCTCGTCAATGGCTCCGCCGGCATCGCTGTGGGTATGTCCACGAGCATTCCGCCGCACAACTTGATCGAAGTCATTGACGCCATCATCTACATGCTCGACCATTGGCAACGTCTGGACGACATCACAGTGGCCGATTTGCTCCAATTTGTGCAGGGGCCGGACTTTCCGACAGGCGGTATGGTTTTTCGCCACGAGCCTGATGATACGACCGATGCTTTGACCAAAGCCTATAGCACCGGCCGAGGGCGGATTACGGTGCGAGCCAGCGCTCACATTGAGGAGATGGAACGCAGCAAGTCGCGCATCGTCGTTACCGAGTTGCCTTATCAGGTTAACAAGACCAATCTGATAACGCGCATCGCCGATTTACACCGTGAAGGCCGCCTGGAAGGCTTAACCGACATGCGCGATGAATCGGATCGGACCGGTATGCGTCTGGTGCTAGAGACCACGCGCAACGTGGACGCGCGCGATGTGCTGCGCCAACTTTTCCGCCAGACGCCGATGGAAAGCACCTTCAGCATTATTATGTTGGCGTTGGTAAACGGGGAACCCCGCATTTTGTCGCTCAAACAGGTGTTGCGCGTCTATATTGACCATCGGCTGGAGATAGTGCAGCGACGCTCCGAGCATGACTTGACGCGGGCGCGTGAACGGGCGCATGTTCTGGAAGGGTTGCTGCTGGCGCTGGACAATTTGGATGCCGTCATAGACACCATCCGCCGTTCGCGCACCACCGAAACGGCGCAGAAGAACTTGATGGCGGCCTTCAATCTTAGCGAGGCGCAGGCGCAAGCCATTCTGGATATGCGCTTGCGGCGATTGGCGGCTATGGAACGCACGGTGTTGCGGCAAGAGTATCAGGAGACGCGCGAATTGATCAAGCGCCTGGAGCTTTTGCTGGCGCGGCCTGATTTGCAAAGACAGACGATCAGGACGGAGTTGTTGGAAGTGCGGGAGAAATACGGGGATGCGCGGCGCACGTTGATTGTGGAGGCTGACCCGCGCAAAGTGCTGACGGCGGCCGATTTGGTCAGCAACCAGGCGGTGTGGGTGGTGGTGGGCGAAGAGGGAACTTTCGGCCGAACCGACGACACGACACTTTTCAAAATCCCCGGCCGTCCCAAAGAAGCTCCCCTGGCTTTTCTGGAAGCCAAAACCCAGGACCGGCTGTATCTCTTCAGCGCCGATGGCAGCGCCGTCAGCCTGCCTGTCCACAAATTGCCTAAGGTTGAGAACTTGGGCCAGGGGATGACCTGGCGTGAACTCAGCCCTACCCTGGCCGACCGGCGGCTCGTGGCGGCAGTGGTTATCCCTGAAGCGGCGTTAGGCCGGGAAGATGAGGTGGGGTATCTGTGTTTGGCGACGTTGGGCGGGCTGATGAAACGTATTCGGGTGGGGGATTTGCCGACCGTGCCGGGCCAGGTATTCCAGGTGATCCGCGTTGAGGAAGAAGATGCCCTGGGTTGGGCGCGGGTTTCCAGTGGACAAGACGAGATATTGCTGGCAACCCTGGCGGGCATGTTGATCCGGTTTGACGAGGTGGAGATTCGGCCGATGGGGTTGGCGGCGGGAGGCGTGGCCGGCGTCAAATTGCAAAGTGAGGCTGACGGCGTTGTCGGGATGGCCGTGATCAGCCCGGCGGAGGCGGAAGATAGTAAAAAGCCCGCCCTGGTATGGAGCATCACCAATAGCGGGCTGGCGAAAGTCTCGCCGCTGGCGCTCTACCCCAAGCAAAAACGGCATGGACAGGGTGTGACCAATATAAAACTACCGCGTGGAGCCGCAGAAGTTGTGGCTATGCTGGTGGGGCATCGGCGCACAGAGGTGTATGTGATGACCAGTCGCGGCTCGACAAAACGCGTGCGACTGGGCAAAGCGGTGGAAGGCAACCGTTCGTTACGTCCCCAGCCATTGTTTGACATCAGTGAAAGTACGCGCATCACTGGCGCGTTGCGGGCGCGGGCGGTACTGGAAGTGGATGAACCGGATTCGGCCGATCAACCGACTCTTTTCTAATCTGAAGCGGCTTTTCGGCCGAAAAACCGGCGCGGCTGCCGTCAAACCGGACGACATGGTATAATAACCTTAACATACCTTGGCTCCTACAGACTACACTTGTACAAGAGAGTAATACATGAATTTTCGGGATCATTGGGAAACAGATAGCGACGGCGAAAAATTTATCTTTACAGTCGAAATGCAACGGGCGCTCCACAACCTGGGGTTGCCCGTCGAACCCGGCTCATTGAGCCGACTGGCGGATAGCCATCCGCTCAAGCCGAAAAAACTCGTCGGCGTCACGCGCCGACCGAAACCCGTTGTGGCCGCCGAGCCGGAAGCCATCCAACTTGACCCGATGACGGGTAAATTTGTTGGCCGCATGAAGTATTACAACAAGCTCAAAGGCTACGGTTTCATTGCCCGTGGCGCGGGAGAGTCAATCTTCTTTCACCGCACGCAGGTAATTGGCGACCCGGAGGGGTTTGAGAACGGCGCCTGGCTCCTGTATGAAGTCATGGAGACGGCTCGCGGCCAAGAGGCGTTTGAAGTGGAGTTGTACGACCGAGAGCTAGCGGCTGAATAGACACAGTCGGACGGGCGGACAAGCCTCCCCGGATTACCCGCCCGCCCGGCATTCGATTTTATCTTTTCCGGTTACACCCCTTTTTGATTGACAAGGAGTCTTTTGGCATGACTGTTGAACGTTTCGGCGGCGTTACCACGAAAGGCAACCCCTTAACCGTCATCGGCGAACCATTGCGGGTAGGTGATAGAGCCCCCGAATTCGTACTGACAGATACGAAAATGCGCCCCCTCCAACTTTCCGACTCAGCCGGCAAGGTGCGCTTGCTGTCGGTTGTGCCCTCACTGGACACCGGCATTTGTGACGCTCAAACGCGGCGTTTCAATGAAGAAGCGGCCAAATTCGGCGACAATGTGGCGATCATTACGATTAGCGCCGAGCATCCGTTTAACCAACGGCGTTGGTGCGGCGCGGCGGGGATTGATCGCATCCAGGTGGCTTCAGACCACATGAGCCTGGCGTTTGGACAGGCATACGGTTTGGCGATCAAGGAATGGCGTCTGTTGCAGCGCGCCATTTTGGTGGTGGATGCGCAGGATCAAATCACTTATGTGGAATATGTGCCGGAAATTGCGCAGTTCCCGGATTTTGATGGCGCGCTGACTGCTTTGCGGGCGGCGGCAGATAGGGGCAAGGAAGAACCGGCCTGATATTCAGCGGAGGAGACGCATGCGCACAATCGTAATTACCGGGGCCACCGACGGGATTGGTCTGGCGTTGGCTCGCCGTTTTCGCCAAGGGAATGAGCGCCTGGTGCTGGTTGGCCGGCGTGAGTTGACGGCGTTGCAGCCGCCGGCTTTTGAAGAGGGGCTGTTTACCCCGGCTACCTATTGTCAGGCCGATTTATCTGAGTTGGATTGCGCCGAGCGGGTGGAGGCTTTTCTGACTCAGCAAGGGATCGAGCGTCTGGATTGGCTGGTGCATAATGCGGCGCTGGGTTATGGACAACGCTGGCAAGAACAATCGGCCGAATCCATCTCCACGCTTTTCAACGTCAATTTCTGGGCGCCCCTGGCCTTGACCCATCGCTTGTTGCCCTGGCTGGAACGCGCTCATGGGAAGATAGCCTTCATCAGCTCCGTTGTCTCTGCTTTGCCGACGCCCGAACTGGCTGTCTATGGCGCGACCAAAGCGGCGCTGGATGGGTTTGCTCGCAATTTGCGGGTGGAACTGGCCGGTCGCGTGTCGGTTCAAGTTCTCCATCCCGGCAGTACGCGCACGGCCATTTTCGAGAAGGCCGGCAAAGAGGCCCGGTTGAAACGCGCAGAATCGGCCGAATCCGTGGCTCAGCAGATCGCTCAAGCCTTGCCGACCGAAGCAGAAAGCGTCAACATTGGTCCGCGCACCGGCTTGTTGCGTTTCCTGGGACGTTACACTAACCTGTCTGACCGGCGTCAACGCCGCCGCCTGGCCGGCCGTGGCGAAGGCATTGCCCTGGAACGCGATCCCGCTCAGCCGCGTCATTGTGTCATTACCGGCGCGGCGGACGGCATTGGGCGGGCCCTGGCGTTGCGCTATGCCCAGGCCGGTTATACCATCACCGGCATTGACATCAACGCCGAGCGCGCCGCCCAAACGCAGGCGGACCTGGAGGCGCTGGGCGTCAAGGCGACCTTCATTCTGGCTGATCTCCGCCGTGATTGGAGTTGGGTGGCGGATCTGGCTCCGGCGGATGTGTTTGTGCACAATGCGGGGGTGTTGAAGATTGAGCGCTTCGATTCAGCCGAATTGAATTTCCAGCGCCTCACCGCCGAGGTTAACTTCCTGGCCCCCCTGCAAATCACCCCCCGCCTCATCCAACAAGGCAAGCTATATCGCGACGCAGCCTTAATCTTCGTCTCTTCCCTGGCTCACTACATGGGTTTCCCGGGCGCAGCCGTCTATGGCGCTACCAAATCCGGCGTCGCCCACTACGCCCGCTCCTTAGGCGTGCTGCTGGCGCCGCAGCAACACGTGATGGCTGTCTTCCCTGGCCCCGTGACCACCAGCATGGATCGGCAATACACGGCCGACGCGGCCCAATCTTCCCGCCGGCGCCTCACTGCCGAACAACTGGCCGACCTGGTGTTTCAAGCCCAACAACGCCGCCGTCCCATCTTGTTGCCCGGTCGCGGCACGCGTCTGGTCGCCGGTTGGGCGCAACTCTCGCCCAAGCGCGCCGATGCCATGCTCAAACGCACCGTGTTGGATAACCTCGACAAATAGACGAATGGGTGGAGAGCAACCCCCGGTTTTCTCCACCCAATGACTTTGACTCTCGCTACGCTTTGCCCACGGCCTGCACCAGCCGCGGGTCGAGCGCGTCTCGCAGGCCGTCCCCCAGCAAGTTGAAAGCTAACACCGTCATCGTGATTGCCACGCCCGGAAAGAAGACCAGATGCGGCGCGCTGAAAAGCTGATTGAACTCCTCGGCAATCATGGAGCCCCATTCCGGGGTGGGGGGTTGCGCCCCCAGGCCGATGAAAGAGAGCGCCGCCGTCTCCAGAACCGCCGTGCCGATACCCAGAGTGGCCTGCACAATCAGCGGCGACAGCGTGTTTGGCAGAATCCGGCGAAAGAGAATTTGAGCGGAAGTGGCCCCTAGCGCCCGCGAAGCTTCCACAAATTCCAATTCGCGGATGACGATCACGCTTGACCGCACCACCCGCGCATAGTGCGGGATGGTGACAAACGCAATCGCCAGCATGGCGTTGGTCAGGCCCGGCCCCAGCACGGTTACAATGGCAATCGCCAGCAAAAGGGCCGGGAACGCCAACACAATATCTAGCACACGCATGATCAAGTTGTCCAGCCAGCCCCCGGCGTAACCCGCGATAGCGCCCAAAAAAGTGCCGATAATCACAGAGAATGAGACCGTGACAAATCCCACGCGAAATGAGATGCGCGTACCGTAGACCAGACGCGTGTACAGGTCGCGCACGTTGCCGTCAATGCCCAGGATATGTTGCGGTTGGTCGGCCGGGCAGCCCAATACATGAATACAAGGCCCTTGGCGTTTTTTGACATTCTCAAGGCCGATCAATACCTGGTTCGGATCATAGGGAGTTACCACAGGCGCGAAAATGGCGAAAAGACCCAGGATTCCAACCAGGATCAGACCTATGATGGCCGAACGTTGACGCAACACGCGTTGTAAGGTCTCGCGCCACAGGCTTTCCGTCACAACGCCGACGGCGGCTGGGTTCTCAGGGGTGGGGGTGGGATCAGCCATAGTGGTCCTTTTATTGCAGGCGCACCCGGGGGTCAATGAAGGCGTAAGAAAGGTCAACCAGGAGATTGACAGCCACATAGCTCAGGGCGATGACGATAACAAAGCCCTGGATGACCGGAAAATCGCGCGCAGTGATGCCCTCAAACAGGGCCAGACCGACGCCTGCCAATCCGAAAATGGTTTCGGTCAAAATCGCGCCGGCGAATACCGAGCCGAGTTGTAGCCCGGTAATGGTGACCACCGGCAAGGCAGCATTGCGGAAGGCGTGGATAAACACGACCACCGCTTCGGTCAAGCCTTTGGAGCGGGCAGTGCGGATATAGTCCAGGCCGAGAATTTCGATCATACTGGAACGGGTCATGCGGGCGATGATGGAGAGCGGGATTGAGCTGAGGGCCACGGCGGGCAGGATCAAATGTTTGATAGCATCCCACAACACGACCCAGTTGCGCGCCAGCAAGTTGTTGAGGATGTACATGTTGCTGACGAAGTTGAGGAAAAAGAGACGAAAGCCTTCGGTCGAAACATTCCACCCATACACTTGATAAAATGGGGTTGAGATAACCGCCGCCGACAACCGGCCGCTTGGTGGCAAGGCCAGATTGGTATCCTTCAGCACGACGGCAAAGAGGTATTTCAGCAGCAAACCTAGCACAAACACCGGAATTGACACACCGAGATTCGCGCCAATCATGACAAATACATCCGCAAAGGAGTTGCGCCGCAGGGCGGAAATGATACCGAGCGGCACACCTAGCAGCACTGACAAAGTTAGGGCGGCCATGCCTAACTCAACGGTAAGCGGCAAACGCTCTACTAGAATGCGTGTGATCGGCCGATTGAAGCGCAATGAATTGCCCAGGTCGCCTTGCAGGAAATCTCCCAAATAAATGCCGAACTGGGTCAGAATAGGCTTGTCCAGCCCTTTTTCAGCGATGAAGCGGTCGCACGTTTCGGCCGTAGCCTTCTCTCCCAGGATAGATCGACAAGGATCGCCGGGGATCAGGCGCGCCAACGCAAATGTAACCACCAGGACGCCCAGTATCACCGGAATAGCCGCTACGAGACGACGGATGGTATATTGCAACATACGTGTTCACCTCTGGGAGTGGGCATCGCTATCCCGGCCCCTTTCAAAAAGCGCAACATCTCAAACGAACTTCTCCGCAAAATGGCAGGCCGCCCAATGCTCCTGTTTATCCGTTTCCAGATTGCGCAACACCGGGTCTTCCTGACGGCAAACATCGCCGGCGAAGCGACAACGCGGGTGAAAACGACAGCCCGAGGGCGGGTTGGCCGGGTTCGGCACATCCCCCTCCAGTAAGATGGGTGTGCGTCGCGCTTCCTTGTCCGGGTCCGGGATGGGAATAGCCGAAACCAACGCCTGCGTGTAAGGATGCAACGGTCTCTCATAGACAGCGTTGCGATCCCCTAACTCCACGATTCGGCCGAGATACATCACCGCCACCCGGTCGCTCATGTAGCGCACCATGGATAAATCGTGCGCAATAAATAGATAAGTCAAGCCCAACCGCGTTTTCAGGTCGTCCAGCAGATTCACAATCTGCGCCTGAATGGATACGTCTAGCGCCGAGATCGGTTCGTCTGCCACAATAAAATCCGGCTCTGTCGCCAACGCCCGGGCAATCCCTATCCGCTGCCGTTGGCCGCCGGAGAATTGATGCGGGTAACGCGTCACAAAGGCCGGGTCCAAACCGACCATCTCCAACAACTCCCGCACACGCCCGGCGCGACTGGCGCGCGCGCCAATGTTGTGAATCTCCAGCGGCTCCGTCAAAATGCCGCCTATCGTCATCCGCGGATTGAGCGATGAGTAAGGGTCTTGAAAAATGATCTGCATCCGCTTGCGCAATGGGCGCAACTCATCTCGTGGCATAGTCACCAGGTTTTGTCCATCGAAGACAACATCGCCTGCCGTCGGCTCCAATAGCTGCAAGATGACGCGCCCGGTGGTGGATTTCCCAC
>JAYRVN010000327.1:0-4448 GCA_041918535.1 Chloroflexota bacterium | reverse complement strand
GGGGTACCTGCAAGCACTCCCGTCAAACTCCTTGCGCATGCGCAATAGCAGAAAAACATTCGACGTCTTGCACTGCCGTCGGCATAAGCTTACCTCATTTTCATTCGTCGAGGGTGAGCTTCAAGCTCATCAATAACTCCTCTATAACCATGGAAACCTTTGCGCCACAATGATACGTTCTCAGGCGGTCGTTGGCAACGGCGGGGCGCACACGCAACGCGCAAAACAGGCCCGATTGCCCTGGACACGCTAAGGGCTGGTATAATTAGCCGTAATCACCGGCTGAAAGCGGTGATCTCAGCCAAGGAGTCTTCTTATGCGTTCGACATCGCATCAAATCTGGTGGGTAAGCGCTCTGTTGCTGGCGGGCGTATGGTTGGTCGGGTTGACCGGCCCAACACGCGCCGATGGGCCGGCGAAAAAGGTACTGCTGATCGGGTTAGACGGCGTGCGGGTGGATGTCATGGAATCGGCCGAAACGCCCCATCTAGACAGCTTGATTGCCGCCGGCGCTTACAGCAACGACGCTCGCACACGCTGGCCCACCGTCAGCGGCCCCGGTTGGTCCAACATGCTCACCGGCGTCTGGCCGGCCAAACACCATGTAATTCAGAACGCCTTTTGGCACAACAACTACGACCAGTACCCCGACTTTCTCACCCGGCTGGAGCAGCTTGAGCCCGCCTTCAACACCTTGTCCGTCACCGATTGGCCCCCACTCGGCACAGAGGCTTACGGCGGGCCGGTTCTCAGCGACCTGGTAGATGTTAGAATCACCTTCAACGCCGATGAGATGGGCTACGAAACCGCCGACGCCCTATCGGTAGCAGCCGCCGTCGAGCAACTTTCCACCGAAAACCCCGACGCCGCGTTTGTCTACCTCGGCAACATTGATGAGGTCGGCCATAGCCACGGCACACTCTCACCCGAATACCGCGCCGCCATTGAGGAAGCCGACGGTTACATTGGCGAATTGCTGGCCGCTTTAGCCGACCGTCCCAGCTTTACGCAGGAAGATTGGCTGATCCTCGTCAGCACCGACCACGGCCGGAGAGACGACGGCAGCCACGGAGGCATCTCGTTGCCCGAACGACGCACTTTTTTCCTGGCCTATGGCCCGGCCGTAGACCCGAACGCCCTGCCGGATAACCCGCACATCGTGGATGTAGCCGTTACCGCCCTGACCCATCTGGGCGTCAGCATTGACCCGGACTGGCGGTTGGATGGCGAAGCCATCGGTTTGTTACCGTAGAGCGCGGCCACGGCGATATGTCTGACCGTTCCTGCCGCCGGCAGGCCCTGCTCTCACCCAGGTTCTGCCGGCAACTGCGCTTGACCGCGAGGCGCTTCAGTTTTCCACCCTGTTAAACTTCGGCCGATGATCGTCCTATTATCCTTCCTGGCCTGCGTCATTCCAACCGCTCTGTACGCAGGCGTGATCTATTGGGCAGATCAGTACGAGAAAGAACCCTGGTGGCTCTTGAGCGCCGCCTGGCTATGGGGAGCCATTCCCAGTATCATCCTGGCCTTCCTTTTGAGCGCGCTATTTAGCGGATCGATCACATTGATCACCGGCCAGGAATTCGGCGAATTAGCCGACGCCACGGTCGTTGCCCCGCTGGTGGAAGAGTCCGTCAAGGGCGCGGCCTTGTTGGGCATTCTGTTCTTCCGCCGGCAAGATATTGACAGTTGGCTGGACGGCATCATTTACGGGGCGATGGTAGGTCTGGGATTCGCTATGGTAGAAAACTTCTTCTACTTCTTGAGCGAATACGACAGCGGCGGTTTGAGCGCCTGGAGCTTGAACGTGTTCTACCGGGCCGGCGTTTTTGGGCTAAACCATGCTCTCTTCACCAGCATGACCGGGCTGGGCATCGCCCTGGCGCGCCTGTCCCCGCGCAACCGGGTTAGATTGGCGGCGCCGGTGGCGGGTTGGGCGGCGGCGGTCTCATTGCATTTCATCCACAACTTGACCACGTCTGTACTAAGCGGCGCGCTGTGTCTGTTGGCTGTGCTGAACGCCTGGGGGGGTGTGTTACTCACCGTCGGGATAATCGTCTGGGCGCTGCATCAAGAAAGAACCTGGATCCAAACTCACTTGAAGGAAGAGGTGTTGAACGGCACATTGACGTTGAACCAATATGAGATCGCCGGTTCTCAGCGCCGACGTTTCCGGCAGGTGTGGGATACATGGCGGCAACAGGGATTCGGCCGATCCCGACAGGTGGCGCGCTTCTACCAATTATGTAGCAAGCTAGCCTACCAAAAGCAGCACGATCAACGCGTAGCCTCAAGCCTCCCTTCAACAACCGCCGCCCAACTACGCGAACAAATCGGCTATCTCGGCCGTCAACTATGACATGCCCGCCGCCGGAAAAGCGAAAGGCGACTCTGCCCGCACAGGAGTCGCCTTCCTCAACATCCCACTATTTCCCTTGAGCCGCACACTTAAGTACAAGCTTGATAAGCAGTATAAGCCAATCGGCCGATTAAATCTATTGGCAATTCAACCGAAAATGCGCACTGCGTCATTGGACACTTTCCACAAGACAGCGTTCAGAGCCCGGCGCAGACGACTATTTGCCCCCCACCTCCGGGCGCAACTGCCAGAGCTTAAGCGCCAGATGCAAGGCCAGCCGCATATCGGCAGCGTTGAACGAGTGGTCGGTCAACTCCTGAATACGCTCCAGGCGGTACAACAACGTGTTGCGATGGATGAATAACGCTTCCGCCGTCTGGCTGATATTGCCATGATGCCGAAAATAGGCGTCCAACGTCTGCACCAGGCTGCTATGATGCCGCCGGTCATATTCAACCAGTGCGCCGATCACCTGGTCGCAAAACTCATGCACCAGCGGTACATGGTCTAACTGGCTCAAGAGACGATACACACCCAGGCTATTGTAATCCACCAATTCGCCGGGATGCAGGCGTTGACCGACTTCCAATGCCTGCAGAGCCTGACGGTGTCCTTCCGGCCAGTCGGCCGGCGTCGTCACGGGGCCGCCCAAACCGGCCACTAATTCGCGATCAGGGAATTCTGCCCGCAGATGCTCACGCAGGCGGCGCGCCACATCACGGATATAGCTCAGATCTTCCCGGTCGCGCACCATCTGCAAGATGCAAACGTGGTCTTCCCCATAAATATGCACCAGCGCCGGGCGCTGAGCGGTGGAAAGCAACCAGTTGGCGGTGGTTTCTATCTGTCGCAGAGAAGGCGGGTTTTGTCCCGCCCACTTCAGCACCAAAATAGCGTGGGGCTGCTGCGGATCATGGTCTAAGCGGATCGCCAGGCGCTCAATTTCTGCCGCCGGCATTGTGCCGGCCAAAACGCCCTCCAGAAAATCACCGCGTAAGGCTTTCTTAGCCTCGCTAACCGCTTTGGCTTTCGCCATCTCCAGGGCGCAGGCGGCTGCGCCTTGCTCGGCTGCGACCGCGTCCAGTACATCCAGGTCGTCCGCCGCGCCGATGATTGACAGGTAGCCGCGCGCGCGGTCGCCGGAGATGATCGGGCTGATGAGTCGGGCTACATTATCATCAGGGAATAGAAGTTGCTGCCAATGGCTCTTATTGGCTTTGGCGGCGGCTTTGCGGTTGCGCAACAGCGGGGGCAAGTTTTCCGGATTGGTAACGGCGGCGATCAAGGCCGTTTGATTCAGGGCGACGCTGTCCGGCGGAGTGGACATGGCCGCGATTGCGAGGCGCTTATCCTGAACAACCACGATTTTGCCGGTGAGCATAGCCAGCGCGTCCGCCATTTTGCTCAATCCCTGGCCCTCACGGGACATTTCTGAAAGTTGGCGATAGAGTTGCATGCCGCGCGCGCTGATCTGGCGTTGGCGGTCGGTGAGGAGGGTGGCGATGTTTTTGTGGGCCTGGCGCAGAGTGGATTCGGCCGAAAATATCACCGCCATCTCATATCCGACCAACGTTGCCATCAGCCTTTCACTCACCGGCAAGAAAGTGATCACGGCCGCCGCCCGCGCTTCAGCTAACTGTTGTAACAACGCCGTTAACTCCCCCTCCGCCATTTCCGCCTGAATCTCCGGCGGCAGCAACACCAGATCACCCGCCTCTATTTGTTCCCCGGCTCCAAACGAGCGGGTCAGAATGATCACCCAATTAATCATGATGCGCTGGGCCACGAAACCGGCCTGCACACTGGCCCCCGGCGGTAAAGCCATACGCATCACATCCCCCAAGACCACCCCATCAGGTTCGCTGGCTATCATCAACCGATCCTCCCTGGCAGACCCAATGGCCGATGCCTACCCGACAACTTCGGCGGGGCTGCGCTGATTATGGCTGTAGTTGTATCAAGTCCGAGGACTTTTTTCCACTAGTTGGGGCAATAAAACGGCTTATAGGCCAGGCGTAGACTCCGGGGAGGCGCTCAGGCTTGAATCCGGTGGCGAGACGGGAACGCTAACCGGGGTCGAGCCTTCTTC
>JAYRVN010000326.1:0-4301 GCA_041918535.1 Chloroflexota bacterium | reverse complement strand
GGCTTCATCGGTTTCACCCAGACAAAGCAACGCAAGCGCTTTGTTGCCCAGCAAGCCAAATTCCGACTGCACCTTTGCCCGCTCAGCCGAGTCCCAGCTGGATAGCGCGGCTTCAAAATGTGGCCTGGCAGCTTCAGGTGATTCTAGCATCGCCAGGACACCTAGAGCCTGTTATGAACTTCAGAGACATAAATCCATACATTGAACGAAACGATGCGCCATCAGGATAGCAAAAGCCAGGAAATGCAGACCCTTCAAGGTGTCAGGCATGCGTTCATAGTCACGTGCCAGACGGCGGAAGCGCGCCATCCAGCCAAAACTGCGTTCGACAACCCATCGTCGTGGCAACAACACGAACCCTTTTTTGGCTTCGGGCAACTTAACCACTTCCAGTCGTATCCCGTGTTCTTCAGCAGCTTGAGCCGCATCTTCACCGGTATAGCCCTGGTCGACAAAGGCGACCCTCACCGTTTCACCCGTTACCTCTTGAACTGCCTGTGCCAGCTGCCCGACCTGAGTACGGTCTTGCTCATTGGCGGGTGTCACCAGCAACACCAGCAGATGCCCCAGCGTGTCAACCGCCATATGTGTCTTGCTGCCTTTGCGTCGCTTGGCCCCGTCGTAACCAGCATGTTCACCGCTTTCCGGGGTGGATTGAAGTGTTCGGCTGTCAAAAATGGCCGCAGTTGGTTGCGCCTGCCGCCCCGCCGCCAGGCGCAACAGCGCCCGCAAGTCGTGTACCATCGTTTCAAACACACCTGCTGTCAACCAGCGTTGGGTCTGTTGGTAGACAGTATACCAGGGCGGCAGATCGTTGGGCATCATGCGCCAGGGAATGCCGCCACGCACAATATAGCGCAAACCGTTGAAAACCTCGCGCAGCGGATAATCCCGCTGCGGTGCATCCTCGGTCATCAACGTCAGGTAGGGGGCTATAAACACCCACTCCTCATCGCTCACATCACTGGGGTATGTTTTCCTATGCATACCCAACAGTATATCAGTCTTACACTAACTGAAAAGTTCATAACACGCTCTAGACGCGCATCCGGCTCGTCCGCCAACCAGGTCGCGCGCTGGAGCAGGCGCGTGGCGTGCGCGCGCCGGCGCGCCAGGGCAGCCTGCCCATCCAGGTCGGCGGTGGCTTCTGTGCCGACAACCAGCGTCAAGCTCTCGCCCGGCGTCAATAGCGCCGAGAAATCCCCGGCATAGAGGTAATCCTCTCTCTCTATCTGCCCGCGATACGCTTCCACACTCAAGTAGAAAGCGCGCTGCCAGATATTTTTCGGCCGAATCTCAACCCGGTCGCCGCCTAACAAGTAGAATGGCTGAACCCCCGCCCGCGCCTGAATGCGCAGCCCGCCGGCGACCGGCTCGACGCGCATCGTCCAGTTACCCTCCGTGCTGCCGTGATAATCTCGATAGTTAACCAGCCACTTGAGACTCAGGCGCAGCGGCGCGGCGGCGCGTAGCACCCGATACATGACATAGGTGGTATTGGCCCCTTGCTCCATCCAGATTCGTTTCTCCAGCCAGGCATCCGCGCAGGTATATTCCCACACCGGCGCGCCGTCATCCAGATAGAAGCGATCCAACTGGCGGTATCCCGGCGGGTCCACCCAATCAGGCCCCCAGCGCTGGCTAAAAAGCGGATAATCCTGCCCCTGGTAGGTCACGGTCTCATCCCCCTTGGCTGCCAACAACATGCGCCCTAAAGGGGGAGCGAGGGCGGCCACCAACCAACCATGGTAACGGCGCGTAAGCATCCCGGCCACCGTTCCGCAAGCAAAGCCGCCAATGCCGTTGGTGACCAACCACTCCCGCGTCTCGGCATCCGGCAAGGTCGCGCACACAGCGCGTTCAAGTTCAACAGCTTGTCGTTGTGGATCAGGCAAAGACTTTACTTCCGGCATACGGCTCCTCAAACACATAGACGGCAGACAGGGTATCAGTCGGCTCAGGACTTAACGGTCTGTCAGCAGGGTTTCCGTCAACTCGTTGTTGGACTCGTTCGATTCCGTTACCAGGTTCTCCGAATCAACCGTGCAGGTAAATTCCCGCTGGCTGGTAAAAGAGCAGCTAGAGAGCGACAAGAGGCTATCATCGCCTAAAGTCGCCGACTGGCCCGCTCCCAGGCCGTTGGTCATTTGCATACCGCTGAAATAGGTTGGGCTGCCATTGCAACTGAAACTGCACCAAACGATGAACCCTACGGTGGCATCTGCGCCGTCGTTTCGCACCACGGTATTGACAATCACATCATCGGGATAGTTCGCGGGCTTGGGCTTCAACAAAATATCGGCCACAACCAGGTCAGGCAGCGGGTTAATAGTGGGGGGCGGCGGCGGCGGCGTAGCCGGCGAGCCGCCGCACGCCGCGACAACACACGCCCCGACCAGCGTCACACTCAACAACCATAGCCAATACGTTCGCATGGGTTCTCCCCGGCAGTCATTCACGTCGTCAACACGGTTCGCTTTGACCTGTAAAGCGGATGGTTCACATGCCGGTCAACTTTTCCAATGACATGCCTCTTGTTCACATTGTAGACGTCGGAGGCAATCGCTGTCAATGAGGAGTTTACGCCGCCGACTAACTTTGACCGCGGCGCTACCCCGAGCCTCTCGTCTGCGCTAAAATTGAGGCTTCGTCATATAATTGTGGGGTAACCCACATTCACCTGCACAGGACGAAGAGGAACCATTTATGAGCCGGCCTCAGACTAGCGCCGAAATTCGGCAAGCCTTTTTGGACTTCTTTCAGGAAGTGGGACACGAAGTCGTGTCCAGCGCGCCTCTGCCTATTCCCCACAACCCGACGTTGCTCTTCACCAACGCCGGCATGAATCAGTTCGCCGACACCTTCCTGGGCAAGGAAAAGCGCGCCTATACGCGCGCCGTCACGTCGCAGAAATGTATGCGCGTCTCCGGCAAGCATAACGACCTGGAAAATGTGGGGCCGTCGCCGCGCCACCACACCTTCTTCGAGATGCTGGGGAATTTTTCCTTTGGCGACTATTTCAAGGAACAAGCCATTGACTACGCCTGGGCCTTTCTGACGCAGGCGCTTGGTTTGGAGCCGGAACGGCTATGGGCCACGATTTACCTGGATGACGAGCAGGCGTTCCAGTTGTGGCAAAAGTATCTGCCGCCGCACAAGATTAAGCGCTTCGGCAAGAAGGATAACTTCTGGGAGATGGGTGACGTCGGCCCCTGCGGGCCATGTTCGGAAATCCATTACTATCTGGGCGATCTGGCGCACAACGACGGCGCGCTGATCAACATGGACGGCGACGAAACCTATCTCGAAGCGTGGAATCTCGTCTTTATGCAATACGAAAAGGATAAGGCGGGCAATCTGATGCCGCTGCCGCGCCCTTCGATTGATACCGGTATGGGGCTGGAGCGCATCACTCGCATCGTGCAGGGGGTCGCCAGTAATTATGAGACGGACCTTTTCCGCCCGGCGTTGGACAAGGTGCAGGCGCTTTTGGGCCACACGGACGCCGAGCGGGACGCCAATTACGTGGCCTATCGCGTGGTAGCGGATCACGGCCGGGCGGCGACGTTTTTGGTGGGCGATGGGGTGATTCCCGGTAACACTGCCGGGCCGTATGTGTTACGCATGATCATTCGGCGGGCGGCGCGATTCGGCCGAAAATTAGGCTTCCACACCCCCTTCCTAGAAGAAGTGGCCCAGGCTTACCTGGACAGCAGTCTGGGCGACGCCTACCCCGAACTGCGCCGGCGCGCCGCTTTCATCCGGCAGACCATCCGCCGGGAAGAAGAGCGTTTCCTCGGCACGCTGGAAAGCACCCTGTTCCGACTGGATGGCATCTTCGCCCAACTACGCGAAGGGGGTCAGACGGAACTGCCGGGCGACGTGGCCTTTGACCTGTACGCCACGCACGGCCTGCCGTTGGAGATCACCCGCGATGTGGCTGCCGAGAACGGCTTCCGCCTGGACGAGGCGGGCTTCCGCGCCGCGCAAAAAGCGCACGCCATCGTCAGCGGCTCCGGGGCCTTTGGCAAGTACGCCATCGGCGAGAACCTGTACGCCGACGTGCTGGAACAACTCATCAGCGACGGCAGCTTGCCGCCCGGCGGCGTCGCCTATCACCCCTATGACCGCGCCAGCCAAAGAGCTCCCATCCTGGCGCTGCTGAAAGACGGCGCGGTGGCGGCCGAGGCGCTGACGGGCGAGCGCGTGGAACTGGTCACGGCCGCCACGCCGTTTTATGTGGAGGCGGGCGGCGAAATTAGCGACGCCGGCTGGATTGAGACGGACGGCGGGCGGGTGCG
>JAYRVN010000325.1:0-9773 GCA_041918535.1 Chloroflexota bacterium | reverse complement strand
ATCTGGCGCTGAGCACGAACCAACCTTTAGCCGGCACGTTGGGCGAACTGGTGAAGAGCTACCTGGGGGTGCGTCTGGTGGGGCGCGTGCGCGATTCGGCCGAAGCGCGGGCGGCAACGGGTGTGCGCAACTCTGAGGCTGAATCTTTGCCCGGCAAAGGCGCGTTTGTTGCCGCGGCGCATGGCGAGCTGCTGACCGAGTTTCAGGCGGCCTATGTGAGTGAGGAAGATATGTTGCCGGCCCTGGAACGGTTACAACGCCAGGCCAAGCCGGTGCTGCGGGCGCGGCCGTTTTCAACGCGACCCAGCTTGCCACGCGCGCCCGATTCGGCCGAAACCGTGGCTTTTCAGGTCCGCGCCGAGGACGGCGGGGTAACATTTCATGTGTAGACCTGTTTCAAAGTATGAGGAGATCAACTATGAACGCCGGTATGCTTTGGCTCGACGATAACCCAACCCGCAGTGTTGAAGAGAAAATCCTGCGCGCGGCGCGTTACTATCAGGAAAAATATGGCACAGCGCCCGAACTGTGCTTTGTCAACCGGGCGACCTTGTCACAAGAAACGCAGGTGGGCGCGATTCATGTCTTGCCCGCGTTACAAATCTTGCCGCACCATTTTTGGATTGGGCGCGAGCGGCCACAGGCTTAGGGCTTTTTCCGGCCGGGCGCGCCCCTGATCAGGCAATCAACCAGCCTCGGCGGCTTTCCAGGATAGGCTCTTCGGGCCCAGTCACAGGCGCACCAATCCTTTAACCTGGTTCGGTTACTATGCGTTTCGGCTGGATATGGCCCCATTTTAGGTTATACACCCTCATTTTCGGCCGATTTTTTCCCGTTTTGTGGGCAAAATCCCCCCCAAACTTGTCGTGTCCACCGTCATGAGATACGATGACGCTATCTTATCGGACGGTTTGAACACGCATGGAGCAACTGCTTGCGCTATGCCGCTCACTAAGAGAAGCGGCCTGGTGGGTTTGGCGGCACAAACAACTGGCCTGGTGGCTGGTTGGCAGCGCCGGATTGCTCCTGGCTTGTCGAGAAACTCCCCCGACTGAGGTCACCATGGTGGTGACCGAAGTGGTTGAATTGGAGGGGGGCGAGGAGTTCGTCATCACCCGTGTGCTCACCCAAACCATCCCCACCCCCACGCCCACCTTCGCCCCCACCATTCCGCTGAAACCTGTGGTCGTTACCCTTGACATCGGCATGAGAGGCGGCTACGGGCCGCTCGATCCGCAGCGTATCAGCGATCGCAATAGCGCCAGCCTGGTAGAGAACCTGTACGCCGGTTTGACCAATTTTGACTTTCGCACCAACCAGGTGGAACCGGAACTGGCCCAAAGCTGGGAGGTCAGTCCGGATGGGGTGACGTGGCGTTTTTTCTTGCGGGAAGATGTGTACTGGATGCGCGCCGCGCCGGAGGAGCGCGAGCGGCTAGGCATTGGCGAAGAGGAATCGCCGCTAGTTTCGGCCGAAATTCTCCGCCCCGTAACTGCCGGTGATGTTGTCTTCGCCCTGCAACGCGCCTGTCGCGCCCCCACTAAAACGCCGGATGTTTTTGTCTTGTTCATCATTGCCGGCTGCGAACAACTGGGCAGTTCAGATACGCGCATCGCTCAGGCGGCCCTGGCAACCTTTGGCGCGCGGGCCCTAGGGAACACGACGCTGGAAATTCGCCTGCGCCAACCCGCCAGCTACTTCCTGGCTATCACCACAATGTCGGCTTTTCGGCCGATTCCCGCCGAACAGGCCAACAACCCCGATGTCAATTGGCTCGATCCCACCCAACTGCTCAGCAGCGGGCCCTTTTTTATCAGCTCGCGCAGCAACTTCGACCCGGCGAGCGGCGACCTGCTCACCGTGCTGCAACGCAACCCCAGTTGGCCCATCCCGTTTGCCGGCGGCAATGTGGATCGCGTGAATATCTACAACCTGGACAACGTGGAAGATGCCTTCGGGCGTTGGGACAACCAGGAACTAGATATCGCCCCCTTGCCGCGCCGCGAGGCGGAGCGCTTCCTGGAGAATCCGCTCATCCGGCCGCCGGTTGCCACCACCGACGAAGTGTTCTACCTGGGTTTTAACCTGGATAGTCCCATCTTTGGTAATCCTGAAGTGCGCCGCGCTTTTAGCGCCGCCATTGATCGCGAGTCGTTGGTGACAGAGGTACATGACGCCGCCGGGGCCGGGATGCGCCATTTTACGCCGCCCGGCGCGCTGATGGCGCCGCCCATTAACGAAATCGGCGTCGGTTACAGCCCCGATTATGCGCGTTTCCAGTTAGCCGCCAGTGGGTTTGGCGCGTGCCGGCTCTTGGGCGACATTCGCTATATGATCAGCTCATCAGACATCGATCTGCAACACGCCGAGACTATGCGCGATATGTGGGTGGAGGAGTTGGGTTGCGACCAGAATCAGTTCAAGATCGAACAGGTGCAATTCGGCACGCTCTTAGCCAATACCCGGCCCGAAGCCGGGCCGAGTCGGCCGGATATCTGGGACTTGGCCTGGGCGTCGTTCTACCCGGATGCCAACAACTGGCTATATGACGTTTTGCATTGCACGGGAGGAGAAAATCGGCCGAATCGCCCCTGCTCAGAAGTAGACACGCTCCTAACCCAAGCCGCCATTGCCCCCCCCGACGCGCGCCCGTCGCTCTACCGTCAGGCGGAGAACCTGTTTTTTGGCGATAGCGGCCTCTTCCCCATCGCCCCGCTCTATGTACGCGGAGAATTGCTGGTCACCCAGGTCTGGCTACAATACACACCGTCTCTGTTTGGCGGAGAACATTTCGACACCTATTTTATCGAACAAGAAGCCAAGAATCTTGAGCAAGGTCAATGACGCTGTTAGCCCAAACCGCCGCCGCCTGGGGATTCCCGCTTTCGGCCGAACAGTTGGGCCAGTTTGCCCATTATACGCAGTTGCTGCTGGCCTGGAATGCCCACACCAATCTGACCGCCATCACCGACCCGACGGCTATTCAAGTGCGCCACTTTCTGGATGCGTTGTCGTGCGCGCTCGTGACCGGCGACCTCAACGGTCAGACGGTGGTGGATGTGGGCGCGGGCGCGGGCTTCCCCGGTATGCCGTTGAGGATTCTGTTTCCGGGCCTGCGCTTGACCCTGGTGGACAGCGTGGGCAAGAAGACGGATTTCCTGGCCGCGCTGGCGGCGGCGTTGGGCTTCGGCGATGTTACCCTGCTCACGGAGCGCGCCGAGGTTTTGGGGCAACTGCCTGCCCACCGGGAACGGTATGATTGGGCGCTGGCGCGGGCTGTGGCGCATCTGGCGACGTTGGCGGAGTATCTACTGCCATTGACGCGGATCGGCGGCGCCATGCTGGCGCAAAAGGGGGCGGATGTCCGAGAAGAATCGGCCGAATCCCAGACCGCCATTCACCTTCTCGGCGGCAGCCCGCCCCAACTCCACCCGGTGCAACTCCCCCAACTCGCCGCGCCGCACACGTTGGTGCTGGTGCGCAAGGTAGCGCCGACGCCTGCCCATTACCCGCGCCGCGTCGGCATCGCAGCCAAACGTCCTCTCAAATAACTCTCCCGGCTCCGTCCTTACGCCGGGATCAGACCGGCAAGAGTTGACTTCGATTCCACCAGATAAATCATCTGGGGTTCGGCGATCCCCTTGATCTTAACCGGGCCTAGCGGCCGGCACTGTATCTGCTCAGCCAACAGGCCCGGCGATTGAACCACCGTTGCATAAACCTGGGGGGATAGAAGAATCTGTCCATTTCCCGCCAATTCCACCAGGCGATGCGCTGTGTTGACGACCCGGCCCACCATAGCATAGTTCATGTGCGTGCGCGCGCCCACGTTGCCGATTAGGACATCGCCCATATCCAGACCAATGCCCAGGCCCAGGCGTGTGTCGGCGCGGCGAGACCATTCGCGTTCAAGCTGGTCGAAACGAGCCTGCATCGCTATCGCGGTCTTGACAGCGCGCTGCGCCGCATCCGGCTGGTCTAGCGGCACGTTGAAACCGACCTCTAACTCGTCGCCGATGAGATCGAAAATCGTGCCCTCGTTGGTGTAGACGACCTCGGTCATGTTGTCGAAAAACTCGTTGAGGAGCTCAATGGCTTCGCCGGCCGGCATATTGGATAGCATTTGAGTGAAGTTGCGCAAATCGGCGAACAAAACGACGGCCTGCCGACGTTCACGCCGGGCAAGAATGGCCGGATTATCGGCCAGAATATGCTCCGCCAGGCGCGGGCTGACATATCGGCCGAAAGTTTCGCGCAGACGCAATTTCTCCCCGCGCTCAATTTCCAGGCGCTGTTGTTCAACCGCTTTCAGTTTGGTGATGTCTTGGACTACCACCAGATAGCCTACATCCTGTACCAGCGAGACGCTGCTGACCACAATCCTGCCCTTCTCCAGCGCCACTTCCTCAGTGACCGGCAGGCTGTGAGCCTGTTCAAATAACGGGAGGAGCCAGTTAAGCTGGGGAATGTCAGACAGCGGACGCCCGATGATTTCGCCTTCGCGCAGGGAGAGGAGCGTTTCGGCCGCATGATTAACCCGCGTCACCGCATACTCCTCATCCGTGGTGATGACGGCATCGGTGGATTGACTCAGCAACGCTTCAAGCTTGCGTTGCTTCTCATTGATTTCCTGAAAATAGCGCACATTCTGAATGACCGTCGCCGCCTGACCGGCAATGGCTTGCAACAAATCCATGTGCTCCGGCTCAAAATAGCCCGGCTGGGGATGCGTCAGTGTGATCAGTCCGATCACCTGACCCGCCTTTGCCAGCGGAACAGCCATGGCCGCGCGCACTGTGTCGGGTTGCCCCGGCAAACGCATCCAGCGATCGTCCGCGTCAACGTCGGCAATGATGTCGCCGCGACGATGGTGAACAACCCAGCCGGCAAAGCCCTCCGCCATCACTATCGAGGCCAATTTATTCGCCGGGATGGGTGAACGATACGGGGCCAACAGCTTGTGGGTTACACGGCCGGCCTCATCCAGCAAGAAAATGTTCGCTCTGGCTTCTATCCAAAAGGCTTCCATGGCCTTCACCATCGCGGCCATGATCTGCTCCAGGTCAAGATGCCCCATGATGGTCTGGCTGACGTTATAGAGCAAGCGCAACTTGTCGTGCTCGCGCTGCAACGCCATGCGCGTCCGTCGCAACTGAATCAGGCTGCGCACACGTACCAACAGCTCATCCCGGTCGTGTGGTCGCGAGAGAAATTCATCGGCGCCGGCTTCAATCCCCTGGACGCGGGAGCTGGCGTCTCGCAGGGCGCTGACGATGATAATCGGGATGTCCTGGGTCAAGGGGTCGCTTTTAAGCGCCTGGCACACCTCATAGCCGTTCATCCTGGGCATCATGACATCGAGCAAGATCAGGTCGGGCTGTTCGCGCCGGGCTATATGTAATCCCTCCAGTCCGTCGGCAGCTTCGAGGAGTTCATACTGTTTGGCCCGCAGATGCAAGGCCAGCAGGAGGCGGTTCTCACGCAAGTCGTCAATGATGAGAATCCGTCCGGCTCTGTCTTCTTTGCCAACTGCGGTTGACATGCTATCCATCTTGAAATCGGAAACGGATAAGCCCAAAGGAATATCCCCTTGCCTTGCCACTCGATCCGGGTTTGGAGAGGATTCGGCCGAATCACCCTCTATCTTGACCCATAGATCAGGTCAGATCATTCGTCACCGAAATGTGTCAACCGGTCACAAGTTCAATGCGGCCCTGGGTTACACGCAGCCAGGTAGCTTGCGGCAGTGTCCGGGGATCGAACACGGCGGCGTCCGTGGTGGTGATCAGGGCTTGCGTGGCGTGACGCACATGCTCCAGCAGGAAGCGGCGGCGCTGCTGATCCAACTCCGCCATGACATCATCCAACAACAGCACCGGCATGTCGCCGGTTTCGGCCGAAACCCAATCCGTCTCCGCCATCTTCAATGCCAGGATCGCCGTGCGATGTTGTCCCCGCGAACCATAGGCGCTCAAGCTGCGCCCATTCACCCAAAAACACCAATCATCTCGGTGCGGTCCAATCTGTGTGCTGCCCCGCGTCAACTCCTGCGCCCGCGCCGCCGCCAATGCGCGTCGGAAACGCTCGGCCACAACCTTAGGTTGATGCTGTTGAGCAAGCAGCCATTCCGCCATTGCCTGCCCCGTCTCCAGCCCCTCTGCTTCGGCCGTATCGCCGGCTTCCGCCTGCAAACAGGGCAAATACGCCAGCCGCAACGTCTCTTGCCGGCCGGTTAACACCTCATAATGCACCCGTTGTACCTCACGCCCCAACGCCGCCAGAAAAGCGGCTCGGCGGGTTAGCAGGCGACCGCCCCACTCCACCAGCTTGTCCGTGTAGATGGAGAGAACATCGTCATCCCCCGCGTGCGCGCCCTGTTCCGCCAGGCGGCGCAACCAGGCGTTGCGTTGCTCCAACACCTTGTTGTAGCTGACCAAGGCCCGACAGTAAGCCTGGTCGCTCTGGCACAAGGTGACATCGAGATAACGCCGGCGGTTGACCGGCGGCCCGGTGACCAGATTCACATCCTCCGGCAGGAATAACACCACGCGCAAATTGCCCAGTAAGTCCAGCAGGCGAACCTTGCGCCGGTCAACCAGCGCTTCGCGCCGCAAAGTGGACTGAGGCTGTTTGCGCTCGCGGATCAAGCGCATCTCCAAGTGATGCAGGCCGCTTGGCGTGCGGACGTGCGCCACCAAGCGGCCGACCGCCGGCGCATCCCCTTCAGCTTCGGCTTCCCAATGAATGAGTTGGTCATCCTGATTGGTCTGCGGGGAGCGGGTGGTCGCCAGGTAGTAAATAGCTTCCAGCAAATTCGTCTTGCCCTGCGCGTTGTCGCCTTGCAAGATGGTGACGCCGGGCGGTATATCCAGTTCCAGGCGACCGTAGTTGCGGAAGTTGGTGATGGAGAGATGCGTGATCTGCATAACGATAGGTGTGGGCGCGTCGTAGGTCCGACAGCGGCTAAACAGGTGAAGCATTGACCGACCTGACAGATTGTAGCATAAGCCCGGCCGGCCGAAAACAGGCACGCGCCCGACGAGAATAGGGTACAATGGGGGCGTTCGTCACCGACCAGGTGGCGGCGAGTTTGTCTGAGGAGATACGTATGACGACGCTTTTTGCCAAGATCGCGCGGGGTGAAATTTCGGCCGATATCGTCTACCAGGACGATCGCGTCACCGCCTTTCGCGACATCCACCCGCAAGCTCCCACCCATATTCTCATTATACCCAACAAAGTCATCCCCACCGTCAACGACCTCACCGCCGACGATGAACAGGTAGCCGGTCACATGCTGCTGGTGGCGGCCAAACTCGCGGCCCAAGAAGGCATTGCCGAGAGCGGCTATCGCCTGATCATCAATTGCAACTGGGACGGCGGCCAGGAAATCTTTCACCTGCACCTGCACCTGCTCGGCGGGCGGCGCCTTGGGCCAATGCTGAGCCGGTCAGCCGGATAAACCACCATGAGCGCAGCGTTCAGTCAAAAGGTCGCCATTGTTACCGGCGCGGCTCAAGGCGTGGGCGAAGCTATCGCCCGACAATTGGCGGCAGCCGGGGCCAAAGTGGCCGTCAGCGATTTGAACCCGGATCGCCTGGAGCGCGTGGCGGAAGCGATTTGGGCGGCGGGCGGCAAGGCTCTGGTCATCACGGCCGATGTCTCCAACAAATTTCAGGCCGTGCATGTGGTGGAGACCACCCGCGCTGCCTGGGGCCGGCTGGATATTTTGGTGAACGCCCTGGAAGTGGCCTCGAGCGCCCCTTTGCTCAAAGTGGATGAATGGAATTGGAATCGCGACCTGGAAGTCAACTTGAAGAGTGTCTTCCTGATGATGCAACTGTGCGGGCGCGTGATGGCCTGGGAAAATGCCGGGCGCGGCGGCGTGATAGTCAATCTGGGCGGCGTCACCGGCGCGCTCAGGCCGGAGCGGGCCACCTACTATGCCGGCAAGGCGGGGGTGGCCGCCCTGACGCAAGCTGCGGCCGTCGAACTGGCGCCTTTCGGCGTGCGCGTCAACGCCGTCTTGCCGGGCCCGCTGGACACCCCGGCGGAAGCGGCCGAGGCGGTTATGTCCCTGTGTTCAGACGCCGCCGCCGATATGACGGGCAAATTGCTGCCAGCGACGGGCGGCAAGGAGCCAGGGCATTGAATCGGGCGGGACATTGGCTGTTGTGGGCGGCGGTACTCTGGCTGGCGGCCTGCGCGCCGCCCCAGCCCCAGCCATCGGCGGCGACGGCGGGAGGGGATTCGGCCGAATCCACTCCCATTACACGCACCCTGACCATCCTCTATACCAACGATGAGCACGGCTGGCTGGCCGGCGTCCAACCGGGGCAAGGCGCCGCCGAACTGGCCGGCCTGTGGCGCGCGCGCGAAGGCTGCGCCGCCGACGCCGATTGCCTCATCCTCAGCGGCGGCGATTTGTGGACCGGCCCGGCCGTTTCGACGTGGTTTCAGGGCGAGAGCATGACCGAAATCCTCAACGCCCTGCATTACGATGCCGCTGCCGTCGGCAACCATGAATTTGACTTCGGCCTGGGTGTGCTGGCGGCGCGGGCCGCCCAGGCCGACTTTCCGCTGGTCAGCGCCAACCTTCGCTACGCCGACAGCGGTCGGTCGCCGACCGAACTGGGCATCCAGCCCTTCGCCGTCATTGAAGACGCCGGCTGGCGTATCGGCGTTCTTGGCCTGACGACGCAGGCCACCCGCACCGCCACTCACCCGGCCAGCATTCAGGGGCTTGAATTTCTCGACTACGCCGCCGCGCTGCGCGAAGTTGCGCCGCAAGCGCGCGCCGCCGGGGCGCAACTATTGGTCGCGCCCGGCCATCTGTGCCGCCCGGAAGTGGAAGCGCTGGTCCCCGTCGCGGCTGAACTGGGCATCGCCCTGCTGGGCGGCGGCCATTGCAACGAATTGGCAGCAGAAGTGCTAGACGGCGTGGCGGTGGTGACGGGCGGCGCGCACCTGGCGAGCTATGCCGTCGTGCGCCTGAGGCTGGACGCCGCGGGGCGGGTGCTGGATGTTTCGGCCGAAACGCAGGCCAACGCGGGCGGCGCGCCCGACCCAACGGTGGCGGCCATCGCGGCGCGCTGGCAGGCCGCCACAGAAGCCGAACTGGGCGTGACCATTGGCTATCTGGCCGAGGCGATCCCCCAGCGCAGTCAGGCGATGCAGGACTTAGTGACCTATAGCTGGTTGTGGGGAGTGGAATCGGCCGATTTCGCTGTCACCAACCTGGGCGGCCTGCGCGCCGACCTGCCCGCCGGCCCCGTCACGCTGGCCGACATCCTCAGCGTTTTGCCCTTCGACAACGTGCTGGTGGCGCTGGAGCTGACCGGCGACCAGGTGATCCGTACCTTTGGCGGACGTTTTGACGCCGCCCGCGCCGCCTTTTACTTCGACGGCCACGCTTGGATCAACGAAAACGACGGTCAACCGCTCGACCGCGACGCCGTTTATACATTGCTGGTCAACGATTTCATGTACGCGGGCGGGGATGATTTCGGCCGATTGGCAACTCTCGACCCGGACGCCTACAACACCGCCATTGATTGGCGGCAACCGGTGATTGATTGGATCACAGCGCAGGGCAGTTCGGCCGAAAATCCCCTCGATCTCGCCGCCCTACCCGGCGGAATCAGCCCCTAAGCGGCGGGGACGACACGCCACACAACCCTCAGCCCGCCGCTTGCTTCACCAGCGCGCCGATCCTGGCCTCTTCGGCGGGCGTCAGTGCTTTTAGCGCGAAAGCGGTCGGCCACATGGCGCCT
>JAYRVN010000324.1:0-8560 GCA_041918535.1 Chloroflexota bacterium | reverse complement strand
GCCGCTGATATCCGGCTCGTATTCATAACTGTCCCCGCCATCATCGGTGACCAGCGTGATGTCGCCGGTGGCGAACTCATACAGCAAGAGGTCGGAACTGCAACAACCATCCACCCGCACCCACACCAGCCGCCCATTGTCTAGCGCCGGCATTTCATATGCCCCGCCCGTATCTGGCAAGACACGCTGCTCACCGGTGGCGAGGTTGAGCAGATACAAGCCCGGCGCGTCGCCGCCGCGTTCGGCCACAAACCAGTCACCCTCTAATAGCACATCACCTGAAACGTTGCCCAGTTCATCGATGTGGCGAACCTCGTTGGTGAGCACATCATGCACGACTGCTATGAACGACCACGTTTGGTCGAAAAATTGCGTGACATATGCCACGCGGCTGCCTGAAATGGCAGGCCGCTTCGCCCTTAGCCCATCGAAAAAGGAACTGGGGGAAACAATGGTGAAAACGCCCCATGCATCGGTAGTTCTGACTGACGCTGAGGAGGCGACATGGCTTTCCAGGCTGGCCGCCAGCGCCAATAGCGCCAGGCCGGCGGCGGCTGTGACACGCAGCGAGGCAAGGGACGCTTTAGCCATTGGTCGGCGTCGGGCAACGCCGGGCGTTTAGACAAAGCAACGGCGTCGGAGTGGCTGCAGGCAAAGGCGTCGGTGTCCGCGTGGGGGTGGGTGTGGGCGTTGGCGTGCTTGGGCCGCGTGGACAATAGTCATAGATGGTCGGGCGCGTTCCCGTCGGGACCGGACCGCTGGGCGTCGGCGTGACCATGCCAAAGTCGCGATACGCTTCGCCCGTCCATGTCAGGGTAGTGAAATGGCGACAATACAGGTCGGTGTAGGCGATCTCCCAGGTGGTGCGGGTTGGCCCGACGGGCGGCGTGGGCGTGCCGGGCAACAGCACAGGCAGCCGCTGGCGGGTGGTGTAGTAGGCGTAGCGCGCCACGCGACAGCCCGGGGGCAAGCCGGTCCCGCGCGCGAAGAGGTCGGCCAGCGCGTGCACGGCGGTTTTGACATCTGCTTTGTCAATACCCCACTCATTGCCGAAACCGAACTCGGTGACCCAGATCTCTTTGTCAGTCTCGCCCCATTCGGCCATGCGGGCACAGAAGTCCGTTAGTTGAGCTTTCGCGTTGTTTGTGTCTGTATAGAAATGTAGAGCATAGCCGGCCACTACCGGATAGCTGTTGTCCAAATCATGCACTTTCTCGCGCCAATCTGCCACAAACCGGCTCATCATTCTCTCCGGGTCAGGGTTAGAGTAGGCCAGGTTGGGGCCGATGAGTTTGGCGTTCGGGAACGCCGCTCTGAGGGTGATGTACCGCTCCGCTGCGTGATCAACCCGCCTGTTCCATTGGTCCGGGGTCGGGATGGCGGTCAGTTCTGGGCCGGCTAGCGTCCCACATTGGCCCTGTAGCTCCGGCTCGTTCTGGAAGAGCAGATAGCCAGCGTAGTCGGGCGGGAGGGCATCAATGGCCGGCTGAGGGTCGCACCAACTGAAGGGGACGAATTCGACAAAGGAAGCAATAGGGTCGCTGGGGTTGGGCCCCCAATTATGATACCAACTCGCGTGGAAGGGGGGGAAATCGGCCGGTCGAGCGTTGGGGAATGCCCACGCAATGCCTTTTTGGGAGATGGGCAACGCCCATTGGCGCAGGGCGAGGGGGAAGTAAGCGGCCGGATTGAGGAGGGTTTGCGGGGCGAGCGGCGGCGTGGGGCCGACGGTGGGGGTTCCCGGCGGCGGGTAAGGGTTGGGCGCAGTCGGCGCGCCCGGCGGCGGGTAGGCTTGTAAGGGGTGCGCGGGCGCAGTGAGTATCATCTGGAACAAGCCGCTGCAAGCGATTACAGTCAATGCCAGTAACAACCAGCGCAAATGGCATTGTGACGTCATCTTACCCTCCCAGTGACAAACAGGCAATAAAGCCGTCATTTAGACAGCATTGTACAACAGGGGGGGGGGGGGCTTTGTCAAGGGGCGGGCAAAGGGGCAAAGGCAAGGAAGAAGTTCAACTTCTGCCAGAAGTTGAACTTTTGGAGGTATGCGGCTTGATTGGCGCTGTGTAAAAACGGGGAAACTTACCTAACCGTCGGAATCTGTCAACGAATTCGAGGCTCACCCTGGATTTTTGTGCCGGAGTTCAGTTGACGCGGCTCTGCCCTGTGACTACAATCCATCGGGTGGCGCTTCGGGAGTTTCAAAACATGGAGATGATTGACAGTGAGTTGATTAGCCGCCTGGCGCAAAGATACGGCACGCCTTACTATGTGTATGACGCCGCTGTGATCCGCCGGCAGATTGCGGCGTTGCGCTCGTTCGACAGCATCCGCTTTGCGCAGAAAGCTAATTCAAACGTGCATATCTTGCGGCTGATGCGCTCGGCCGGTGTTTGGGTGGATGCCGTCTCCGCGGGAGAAATACAACGGGCGTTGGCTGCCGGTTATTCAGGCGCAACGACACCGGCCGGCCTGGTGTATACGGCGGATGTGTTGCCTGCCGATGCGCTGGAGCTCGTTGTCGGGCATGGCATCCCGGTGAATGCCGGTTCGCTGGCGATGCTGGATCGGCTAGGCCGGCGCAGCCCTGGTCATCCCGTGTGGCTGCGAGTGAATCCGGGTTTCGGCCATGGGCACAGCCACAAAGTGAGTACGGGTGGTGTGTGGAGCAAGCACGGCATCTGGTATGCGGAACTGCCGGAGGCGCTGGCGCGTGTAGGCGCGTATGGGCTGCGCCTGGTGGGGTTACACATGCACATTGGCTCCGGCTCCGACCTGGAGCATTTGCAGCGCGTGTGCGCCGCCATGGTGGAGACGGTGAGACTATGGCACATGGACATTGCGGCTATTTCCAGCGGCGGGGGGCTGCCGATCCCGTATCGGCCGAATGACCTCCCTTTCGACCCCCACGCCTTCTTCAACCTCTGGCACGCCGCGCGCCGGCAGATCGAAGCCCTGGTCGGCCATCCGGTGGCCCTGGAAACAGAACCGGGACGCTTTCTGGTGGCGCAGGCTGGATGGCTTGTCAGTCAGGCTCTGGTGACTAAACGCGTGGGCGACAACCACTATGTTCTAGTTGATGCCGGTTTTGACAACCTGGTGCGACCCGCCATGTATGGCAGCTACCATGAAATCTCCGTCATCAGACCGGATGGGACGCCGGCGACCGGACCACTAAGGCCCACGGTGGTGGGCGGGCCGTTGTGTGAGGCGGGCGATGTCTTCACCCAAGACGCCGCCGGTTCCATCCTCCCCCGCGCCTTGCCGCCCATCGCGGTCGGCGACCGGCTCGTTTTTCACGACGCCGGCGCTTATGCCGCCACCATGGCCAGCACCTATAATAGCCGTCCACTCGCGCCTGAGATTCTGATTGACGGCGACAGCGTGCTACTTATTCGGCGGCGACAGACTATGGCCGATCTGCTGGCTCTGGAATTGGCTATGGACGGCTCACCGACGAGCTTCGCGGGTTCACCCAGCCGTGATTTCGCCGACGGTTGAGAATCTGGAGGGGCGTTTTACGGGCGCGGCGGCAGGTTGAGGAGTTGCCCGGGAGCGATGTCGTCGGGGTTGTTATTGAGTTGCGGATTAACCGCCAGGATTGCCCCATAGGTTAAACCGGTGCGTTGAGCGATTACGGATAGGCTTTCGCAAGGGGCTACGATGTAGCTGTTGCCGCGATCCAGCCCATAGATGGGGGCAGAGCCGCAACGGGTCGGACGCGTGGCAGGGGCTATGTCGAGGAAGAGCGTGGTGGAACGCGCCAGCACTGCGCCGGTGTTATCTTGCGTTACGGCGACAACATTGTAAGTGCCGGGGTCAAAGGTGACCAATCCACTCCATATCCCAGACGCTTCTACGGTGACAGGCAAGACGAGATAATCATTGATGACAAGGACGAGCGGCAGGGAAGGATCGGCCGAACCGCGCAAGCGTTGTTCGCCGGCGACATAAGTGGCTGAACCTTGCGGCAACGTCAACGTCGGCGGGTTAACGATTGGCGGCGACGTAACCGTCACGGTCAACAGGGGCGAGGCGTTCAATTGGCCGCCAGGGGTCCGGGTTTGCGCGCCCACGCTATACAGGCCCGGCGTATTGAACGTCAGCGGCGTGTAGACCCATTGGCCGTCGGTCGCCACGGTGGTGGTGGCGACAACCCCGGCATCCACCAAAATCTCTAAGGTGGCCGACGGTTGGGCGCTGCCGGAAAGGCTTAACCACTGGCCGGCGGTGAGGGCGGTGGGATCGGCGCTAAGGGTGGTCGGCGCGAAAGGCAGTTCCAGCGTGAAGGGAATGGCCAGAGTCGTGGTTCGCAACTTGCCAAGCAAGTCAAAACCGCGAATGACCAGTTGGTGGGTTCCGGGCAGCAAGGTTTCGCTGGTGAAGTTCCAGACGCCATCGTCCGTGACCTGTGTGCGGCCAATGGCTGTGTCATCCACCAGGATTTCGATGGCCGCGCCGGGCAGGCCACGACCACCGGCAACGAGGCGGCTAACTAAGATGACGCTTGGCGCAGGGGCTTCGATGGTGGGGGGAATATATTCGGCCGAAACCGGCACATTCAGCACCGTCTGCGCCGCCGACAGACTCCCATCGTCCGCCACAATCTGCATTTGCAGGTCATGCACGCCTGGTTTCAGGCGGCGGGCGAGCGTCCATTGGCCGTCGGCAGCAATTTCGGCCGATCCAAATGGTTGTCCATCCACCAAGACCATCACCTTGCTTCCCGGCGTCCCAGCGCCGGCCAGAGTCAGCGCCCCATCCGCCAATTCAAACCCCGCTTCCGGCACGTTTAATGTGGGCGGCAAGGGCGCTAACATCAGCGGATAAACCGATGACCGTTGGCTAAACTCGCCGACGGTGGCTTGGAGTTCGAGGGTATGGGAGCCGGGCTTATCTAGCCGAACCGTGGCGGCCCAGACGCCGTCGGCCGTTGCCTGTGTCGTCGCCGCCGCCACTTTGTCCACCCAGACCGTCACCGCGCTGCCGGGGTCAGCTTCCCCGGCCAACGCAAGGTCGCCGACTGTCAATGACGCGCCGATGGCCGGTTTGAGGAGCAGCGGGGCGGTCAAGATTGCCGACGCGGGCGGCGAATGACCGAGCCGGTTCATCCACCAGGGGCGAAAAATGAACAGGCTGACAAGCAACAGGGCGAACAAAAGGGTCAGAACCAGCTTAACACGATTCGCGCGCTGAATTTGATTGGCTAATAAACTATCAGACATCCAGCTTCTCCCGCGAAGCATTTTCGGCCGAAATCTTGGCCCGCAACATCTTCAACTCCCCTTCTAACTGTTCCACCTTTTCCCGCAGCGCGCGATTTTGGTTGTTCGCGAGCGTCAAGGCACTAACACGATCGGCCAATGTGGCATGTAAATCTGCGACTTCGCTGTCGGTCGGCTGGCGTTTGTCGTGCGACCGAGCTAATTCCTCCGCCGCGCTTGCCATCTCCGCTTCCAGGTTTGCCAGGCGCATGTTGGATGAGACCAGTTGCCGTTTCAAACTCTCGCGATCGCTTTGCATCTTGCTGATATAGCGGGCTGCTTCAATGAGCTTATCGCGGGCGCGGTTGAAATCTGTCTGCGCCGTGCTCAAATAGTGGCGCACCGTGTCGTTCTCGGAGGTCAATTCTTGTAGTCGACGCGAAGACCCGTCGAGCTTGAGCCGCAGGTTTAGATTCTCCCCCTCCAACTGCTCGGTCAGATTGCTGCGGTGTGCCAGCTCGGCGTCTACCTGCTGGGTGCGTCGTCGCCAGAGCAGCCAATCTACCAACCATTCCAGCATCCAGCCGGCCAGCAACCCGGCGGCCAACGCCACGATTATTTCCCAGGTTAACCACTCACTCATCTGCGGTGCTCCATGCGCATACTATACTATACGCGGGCAAAAGCGTCCAAGCTTGGGGTTTGTTTCAGGTTTAGCGCAATTTTCACAACCATCGAGGCGTCTGGTCAAGCGAACAGACCGACAGGAATGCGCGGCAAATTCGTTGATAGATTCCGGCAATTGGGTGAGCTTCTCCGCGCATACTACGAGAAGTTCAACTTCTGGCAGAAGTTGAACTTCTTCAGCTGAGCGTCAAAATTATCGCGCTCAAAAACGCCCTCAGCCGAGTTGCCGCCGGCGCGGCGGCGACTCCTCCCCTTTTTAGGCCCGTCAACACGGCGAAAAGACACAACAACGCAGAGTTCGTGTATGATAGATGCCAATTCAACCGAATTCGATGGAGTTGTATGCAACAACAGGCCTGGTGGCGCAATCCAATCTTCTGGATTGGACTATTCGTAGCGTTGATCGCCTTGGGCTATTGGGGCCTGACGCGCCCCAAAGCATATTCCGAGTTATTGCCGGCGCCGTTGGTACTCACCCCGCCGCCCTCTTCAGCCCATGCGACTGTGGCGGATTTGTTAGCCAGCGACCCACCGGTGCGTGACCTGGCGGACCTGACGCAACGCTTTCGCGGCCTCGCCGCGCCGGCCGTGGCGCCTGATGCCAGGGTGTACCCGCCCCAAGCCACAGCCTTGTTCTGGGTGAAAGACGCGACCCATGATGCCACGGTGCAGATCGAAGCCGTTTTGCGCTACCAATCCGACGTCCTCAATTTTTGGGTGGAACAAGGGGCGCGGGTCAGAGACAAAGATATTGCGGCGGCGGCGCAACGGCTGGAGCAATCCATCTTGCCCACTACCCGCGCTTTTTTCGGCACAGAGTGGCAGCCGGGCGTTGATAATGACTTTCGCGTCAACATCTTGCACGTGAGGGAAATCGGCGGCAGCGGCGGGACGGCTGCCGGCGGCTATTTCTCCGCGGCAGACGAGTTTGTGTCTGCGGTCAACCCCTATTCCAACCAGCGCGAGATGTTCTATATCAGCCTCAAAGAAGCGCCGGTGAGTAGCGACGCCTATTACGAAGTCATCGCGCATGAGATGCAGCACATGATCCAGTGGCATATTGACCGTAACGAGGCCACCTGGCTAGATGAAGGGCTGTCGGAATTGTCCACGCTGGTCAATGGGCTGCGCAATGAGCGGCATATTCCATTCACGCAACGCCCGGATGTGCAACTGACCACCTGGTCACAGGCTGACAGCGATGCGCTGGCGCATGTTGGCGCGTCGTACCTGTTTGCCGTCTACTTTTGGGAGCGTTTTGGCGAAGCTGCGATGCAAGAGTTGGTGCGCCACCCAGAGAGCGGCGTGAATGGGGTGAACGCCACGCTGGCCGAACTGGGCGAGAATATGACCCTGGATGATTTGTTTGCCGACTGGGTAGCGGCGAACTACTTGTCGGGGCGGGATTTGGAGCAGGGGGTGTACCAATACGACGCGCTGACGCTGCCGGAGTTGTCGCCGGCGGCGGATTGGCGCAAGTACCCAGTGGCGGCTGTGGCCGCGGTGCATCAATACGGCACAGATTATGTGTTGTTGCGCGGGGAAGCGCCGGTGACTCTGACATTTACCGGTACGCAACAGGTGCCATTATTGGAAGCGATGCCACATAGTGGCGTGTATGCCTGGACGACAGTGCCCGCCGATCGCTCGGATATGACGCTGACACGGGCCTTTGATTTGAGCGGTGTGCAACAGGCCAGGCTGACGTTTTGGGCGTGGTACGCGATGGAGACGGGTTGGGATTACGGTTATGTGGCGGTTTCGGCCGATAATGGAACCACCTGGACGCCTCTGCTCACCACCGCCACCACCACCGACAACCCACAGGGCAATAGCTACGGCCCGGCGCTGACCGGTCATAGCGGGCTGGGCCCGACCGCAAGTTGGAGCCAACAATCGGCCGATCTCACCCCCTTTATCGGCCGGGATATCCTGCTGCGCTTTGAATATATCACCGATGACGCCGTCACCCTGCCCGGTTGGGCCATTGACGATGTGGCTATCCCGGAGCTAAATTATTCGGCCGATTTCGAGGCCGACGCCGATGGCTGGGTTGGGGCCGGCTTTGTGCGCCATACCAACCTGTTGCCGCAGACCTTTCTGGTGCAAGCCATCACGCTGCCGGTGGGCAGTCAGGCTCGGGTCGAGCGCCTGACGTTAGATGCCCGCCAACAAGGCGCGTTCCGGCTGGCCCTTAGCCCGCAAACGCCGGAGATCGTCCTGACGATTTCCGGCATCACGCCGGTCACGACCCAACGCGCCAGCTATGCCTATCGTGTGACGACCCCTTAGTTGCCACAGCCAGGCCGACCAAAGGACATTTAGTGTGAGCCTAGAACCCTCCTTGCCGCCGCCGACCGGCGCGCCCCGCGCGCGCGCCATCTATCTGCTGACCGCCGGGTGCGTCGGCTTATCTCTCTGCGCCTGTCTATTCTTCACGCTGGTGGGGGGATATATGTTGTGGCTGGGCTATACGATTGAGCGCACGCCGGCCGCCGAGACAACAGCGACGCCGGCCACGACCACCGTCCATCCCTCGCCTCAAACGCCCGTGACGCCGTCGGCAACCCTCGCCCCAGCGCCTGACGGGCAGAGCGCGTCGCCGATAACGCCGGCAATGCTGGCCGACCTGACCCGCCTATGGGCAGCCGGTGGGGCGGCGCCCGCCG
>JAYRVN010000323.1:0-4861 GCA_041918535.1 Chloroflexota bacterium | reverse complement strand
GGATGTGGCGCGGTGGGCGCGGGGTCGATTTACAAAATCGACCTACGGATGTGGCGCGGTGGACGCGGGGTCGATTTGGAAAATCGACCTACAGGTGTGACGCGGTGGACGCGGGGTCGATTTGGAAAATCGACCTACGGATGTGGCGCGATGGGGACACCGGCCACAGGTAGGAGAGGTGGTTAGATGAAGGTGTATGCGAGTTTGCGCCAATGGGTTTTCCCGCCACCGTTTCGCATAGTGTTGCCAATCTGGCCACCGGACATACGGGAAGCCCTGGCGGAGCTGGCCGAGGCGCTGGGCCAGGCGGGGCAAGGGGCAGCGGCGGCGGATGGGCTGAGCCAGGCGAGGCAGGCGGGGCAGGAGGCAATACCGGCGACCGCGCCTGACGCGCCTGAGATTGCGCCGCGCGTGCTGGCAGATGTGAGTACGGGCTTGTGGCGCCTGCAACATAAGATGGGCGCTATCACAAACGGCGACGCCGCGCGCGATTGGCGGCGCGCCAGCCGCCATCTGGAGGCGGTGCAGGATGCCTTGACGCAAGCCGGCATCGAAGTTGTGGATCACACGCACGAACCGTATGTGGCCGGCATGGCGCTCAAAGTGATCGCTTTTCAGCCCGCCGCCGGCATGCAACGAGAGCAAGTATTAGAAACCATCAAACCTACCGTCTATCTCAATGGACGGGCCATTCAGACGGGCGAGGTCATTGTGGCCACGCCCGCCGCTAACCAAGGAGATGTAGAGCATGAAACGGGCAACGATTGATTTTGGGATTGACCTGGGCACCACTAATAGCTCAATAGCCTATGTGAATGGAGCTCAGATCGAGGTCGTGAAGAATAATGACGGCCTGGAGCACACACCATCGGCCGTGTGGCTGGATAAGAACGAGCGCATTCACGTCGGCCAGCGGGCTAAAGAGCGCCTGGAGACGGACTTCGACAACGCTTTCGCCGAGTTCAAGTTACAGATGGGCAAACCGGTGACCTATCGCTTTGAGCGTAACCAGCAAAACGTCACGCCGGTGGATTTGTCGGCCAGCGTGCTCAAAGCGTTGGCGGCGGATGTGCGGCAACGGTTGGGGCATGAGCTGGAAGCAGCCGTAATCACAGTGCCGGCTGCCTTTGAATTACCGCAGATCGAGGCGACGCAGCAAGCTGCCCGGCGGGCCGGCATCAACCAAAGTCCGTTGTTGCAAGAGCCGGTGGCAGCCGCCCTGGCCTACGGTTTCCAAAGCGCCAGCGACCGCGTCTTCTGGCTGGTCTATGATATGGGCGGCGGCACCTTTGATGCGGCCATCATTCAGGTGCGCGACGGGCAGATACGGGTCAGCAACCATGGCGGCGACAACCACCTGGGAGGCAAATTGCTGGATTGGGATATTGTCAGCCAACTCCTGATCCCCGCCTTGACGGCCCAACCCGCTCTGCCGGATTTCCGGCGCGGCAACCCGCGCTGGAACGCAGCCATCGCCAAGCTCAAGCTGGCCGCGGAGGAAGCCAAAATTCGCCTGTCGCGGAATGAGAGCGCCGAGATCGCCATTGATTACCTGTGCCACGACGCCCAAAACAACCCGGTAGCCTTCCACACCGATTTGCAGCGGGTGGATGTGGAGCGGCTGGCCGAGCCATATATCCAGCGCGCCATCAATGTATGCCGGCGTATCTTACAGGAGACCCGCTTGCAAGCGGGCGACATTGAGAAGGTTCTGTTAGTTGGCGGGCCGACGATGATGCCGTATATGCGAGAACGGCTGGCCGATGCGGCGACCGGTTTGGGCATCCCGCTGGCGTATGAAAAAGACCCGCTAACTGTGGTGGCGCAGGGAGCGGCCCTGTTTGCCGGGGCTCAGAAACTAGCGCATGTAGCGCCGGACCTGACAGCCCTGCGGGAAAATGGCGCCTTTACGGTGGCCTTTCCCGGTTGGAAGTTTAAAGGCAGCGACCGGGAGCCGCTGGCCGCTGGTGTGGTGGCCGCACCGAATGGGCACAATCTGAGCGAGTACACGGTTGAGTTTGTCAACGCCGAGGCGCGCCCACCCTGGCGCAGCGGGCATATCACCCTGGCGCCCAATGGCGCTTTTATGACCACATTGTGGGCGGAGGCAGGCCGTCCCAACCATTTCAGGTTGGAACTGGCCGATAGCGCCGGCCGGCCGCAAGCGTTTGTCAGCGATCCTGACCCGCTGACTTATATGGTTGGCCTGATCATCGAGAAGCAACCGCTCATCCAATCCATGGGGGTGGCGCTGGCCAACAATGATGTGGCGTGGCTGTTGGAGAAGGGGACGCCTTTGCCGGCGCGGCGGCGGTGTGTCCTGGCGACGACGGTGGATGTGTTCCAGGGGCGCAACGGTCAGATGATCCGCATCCCGGTAGTAGAGGGCGCTCAGGCGCGCGCGGACCGCAACCGGCGTATCGGGCAACTGGAGGTGTCGGCGCAACAGGTGACGCGCGATGTGCCGGCCGGCAGCGAGATCGAGTTCACGGTGGAGGTGGACGAGTCCCGGTTGGTGCGGGCGCGGGCGTATATCCCGCTCCTGGATGAGGAGTTTGAAGAGGTGCTCCATCTAGGCGAGGCCACCGAAATGAGTCTGCCCGATTTGCAGGCGGCAGCGGAGGCTGAAATGACGCGCCTGGAAACATTGCGCAAACGCGCCAACTTGTCCACGGGGACGGCTATGCCGGAGGCGCTGCAACGGATTGAACAGGAGCAGATGGCGGCGGAGGTCAACAGCTCGCTGGCGGCGGCGGCGGTGGATGTGGATGCGGCGGATAAGACGAACAAGCGCCTGCTGGACTTGCGCGTGGCACTGGACGAAGTAGAGGAGGCGCTGGCATGGCCTACGCTGCTAACCGAGTCGGAAAGCCTGGAGAACGGCATGGAAGAGCTGGTCAAGGGCTTGGGCGATGCGCAGGATCGCCAGCGACTGGGAGTACACAAGGCGGCGCTGCAACGGGCTCGACAGAGCAGCGATTATGATTTGCTGAAGCGGGCCATTGACGAGGCCCGGAATTTTGCCCTGGGTATCTTGAATGAGCATGGCATCGCCCAAGTTTTCTGGTTCCAGCAACTGGTTGAGCTTCGGGCGCAAATGCGCGACAGCGGGCGGGCGCAACAACTCATTAGCCAGGGGCAGGCGGCGGTGCGGGCCGAGGATTTCAACCGGTTGCGCGAGATCAACCGAGACCTGGCGGCCTTGTTGCCCACGCCGCCGCCGCCGCCCGACCTGAGCACAGTGATGCGCGTGTGAGGGGAGTAGACGGGAACGGTTGGGATCGAGGCGATGACGCCCGATGTTGGGTGAGGGCAGCAGGGCAAAGGGGTAGGTTTGAAACCTGCCCCTACGAGCAAGCTTAGAAGACAGGCGGCGACGGCCGGAAGAGGCCGGAAGGTGGAGAGATGGATGTCAGGATGAAGGCTAACCTTATGCCGATGATGGCCGGCGCGGAAATTGCCGGCGACGACCCGCGCCCGGCGAGCGGAGAGGGGGGAGGGGCGGCGACGTTGCGCGCCACGCTGCTGCCGCAGATTGCGTTGGCGCAAGCGACGGAGTTGGCCCGCGCCGGGCAGTATGCGGCGGCGCTGGATTTACTTAACGGGTCGCCGGAGGTCGGGACGTCGCCGGCCGGCCTGGACTTGCGCGCCCGCATGTGCGCCCAACAGGGGCGGTTGGCCGAGGCGGAAGCGCTGTGGTTGGAAGCCAGACGGCTCGATCCGCAGAATTCGGCTTATGCAGCCGGGCTGGCCGAGATTGCGCGCCGTCAGAGGGGGGCCGCCTTGCGTCTGCCGTGGCGCGCTCTGGTTGGTCTGGCGCTTTTGTTGGCGGTTGTGTGGCTATGGACAGGCAAGGCGGCGCGACCCGATGTTGGGGTGACAACAACTACAGCGACGGCAAATCAGGCGGCAGCAGCGGCGGCATTTACACCGGCGGCGCGGCCGGCGACAGGCGAGGTCACACCACCGCCTGCGTTGCCGCTGGCGGCCGTGCGGGCGGCGCTGCAGGCTGATCCGCTGGTGGGGCAGTGGCATGTGCTGGTGTGGCAAGAGGGGCAGGTGGTGTATCTGGGCGGGGTGGCGCCGCAATTGGCGGTGAAGGCGCGCGCGGAACAGGTGGCCCGGGAGACGCCAGGGGTGGGGCTGGTAGACAGCGGCGGGTTGGTGGTGGATCCGGCGCCCCTGCTGGCAACGATCAGGGCGGCGCTGGCGACCAACCCGATGACGGCTGGGCTGGATGTGGCGGTAGAGTCAGATGGGGTGGGGATTGCGTTGTCGGGCGTGTTATCGGTTGAGGCGGAGCGGGCGCAAATTTTGGAAGTGGTGCGAGCGGTGACGGGGGTGGGGCTGGTGGATGACAGCCGGTTGACGGCATTCCCACCAGTCACGCCTGAGCCGGTCTTGTACGCTGTACAGGGCGGCGACAGTCTGGCGGCTATTGCCTTGCATTTTTACGGCGACGCGAGGGGCTGGCCAAGGGTGTTTGAGGCAAATCGTGACCAGCTGACGGATCCAGACCGGATTGAGGCGGGCATGGTGTTGGTGATCCCGCCATCGTCGAATTGAGGAGGGCTTTCGAGCGATGGGATAGACGACAACTGTAGCGGAAGCGGCGCGATGGGGGAGATCGCACAGGATGATTGGCGCGCCGGGTTCTGGCTGAGACAGAGCCCGGCGTTGGCTTTAGCCAGAAGGCGCGTCGGGCAGTTGGTTTTTTTGCGATTGGTGGGGTGGGAGGGGGCGATTTGGAAAATCGCCCTACATGGGGGGGCGATTTGGGGAAACGCTCTACGGGGGGAGGGGGCGAGTTGGAAAAACGCGCGACATAGGGGGGGACGTGGTGGAAAATCGCCGTACAGGG
>JAYRVN010000322.1:0-5361 GCA_041918535.1 Chloroflexota bacterium | reverse complement strand
TGCTACAATCGCCTCATTAGCGACACGATTGGAGGCGATTGGTGCGCGCATCACAAGTTTCGCGGTGGCTTAAATTCCAAACAGGGCCAGGTAGCGGGTCTGGCTTCGTTCAACTCAGGATTATGCGGCGGCTGACGCCTGGACTGGTTAGCGCTTGCCTCTGCCCGCGCCGCACGAATCCTTAAATCGTTGGGCGGCTCATTCAAGAGAAGGTTGTTGTGAATACAAAGAGATTGACGTGGATATTGGTGGCAGCCATTGCTGTTTGTATCTTTGTTGTCCTAGCTTTCGTCACCAATAGCACCGGGCGACTGAATCCAAATAGCCTGCCAACTCAGTCCGAATCACTATCCATAAGTCGTTTTCATTCCGTTCAAGGAACCTCAGTCTTTGTTGCTACTATTACCAACGACAGTGAACGGTCAACAAATTCCTCTGCGCGCACGTTCAGACTGGATTACGCCGTGCCGAACTTGGTCTTCTTGGACGGAGACACTCTTTCATCTCACACCCTATTTGAGACAAATGACAACACGATTCTTGGATTATCTCAATTCCCACCTCCCGATCCTAACGGCGATGTCGAAGTTAAATGGTTGGTTTATGAAGTCGCAACACAAGATACAAACTCTGATGGGGCAGTGAATAGCAAGGACCGTTTCTCAATATCAGTGTCCGGGGTCAGCGGGCTAAATTATGCTGAACTCATTGTGAACGTTGGTGGAACCTACGGGATGGATTTGCTAGGATCTCAAGTCCTGCTCTTAGTATACGAAACCACCGAAGGGTATCGGGTTAGCAAGATTGATTTGGAGCAACAAATCATATTGGAAACTCAAGTGCTGACTCAAATTCCTTTGGAAAAAATGCCTTAAGACAAACAACCGCCCAACCCTGCATGCAGGCGATTTGGCTTCGCCCTCCGCTGCGCTTCGGGCTACGCCAAACGCCTGATGCCGTCGTTGGGCGCTTGTCAGAATTTTCCAAAAGGGTGTTACTTGTCTGCGATGAAAAAAGCATTAATAATCATTCTTGTCCCGTTCACAATTTTAGGATGCTCCATGTTTTCTAAATTTTTCAAAAAAACAGAAAAGCCTATTGAACCCGCCGAAGTTTATAATGGCTTACGAAATCAGATATTGAATCTGAAACCAAGCGACGCTGGTATTGAACCGTCAAGCGAAATGCCAAATGTTTGGGGTATCTTAATGGAAACTGGTTACCCACAAGCAGTTATAACTTTGGTCTCACTTGCAGACGGCACGACAAGCCTCTATTTTAGTAACGGCGGAGGCATGATTGGTGGTGGACAACATGCAACTGTTGCTCAGGCTAGTAAATCTTTCGTGATAGCTGCGGAAGGTTATTACTCAAAAATGACATTAACTGAATCTTTCCCGTCTCCTGCAATTGGCAGAGTAAAATTCTATGTCCTAACCTATTCAGGCATTTACACAATTGACATTGATGAAAATGATTTAGGAAGCAAAAAGTATGAATTGTCGCCATTGTTCCATTACGGGCAAGAAGTTATTACGCAGTTTAGGCTAGTACAAGAGCAAAAGAAATAGGCTTCTCTACAATGCCGCGCCCAACAAAGCGTCCTGAGAAACCTTCCATTGGTTACTACGCAGATGCTCCCTTCACCCTCCAAGGCGACCGTGATGCTTCGGTTTCTCTTGGGCGGGAATACCGCCGGAGGTATGGCTGGGTGCTCCGCAAACGGCGCGGAGCAAAGCGGCTGACGCGCGCCGTTAGGCGGGCTGGCGGAGCACTATGAGTCAACCGACAATGACCCATCTGAATCGTTCGCTCATGCATTGACATACACACGATTATATGCATAATAGCAGCTATGCGCTTCACTTGGCACGAACCCAAACGACAAACCACCCGCAACAGGCGCGGCTTGGATTTCGCCGATGCTGAACAGCTCTTCGCTGGCCCTACCTTCACTTTCGAAGATACTCGCGAAGACTACGATGAGCAGCGGTGGGTCACGCTGGGATTGTTGCGGGGCAAGGTTGTGGTCATCGTGCATACTGAGAGTGAAGTCGAGATTCATGTTATATCCATGCGTGAGGCGGACAAAGATGAGCAACTCCTATTCTTCCGTAACCTCTGACGAGCGGGACGATTACCCCAAAATCACCCATGCTGATCTGGATCGCGCACAGTTTCGCGTTGGTCTCAAGCCGGCGCCGCGCAAACGCCGCGTGACGATTCTACTGGATACCGGCTTGGTGGAATACTTCAAGGCGCAAGCGGGCGAACGGGGCTATCAAACCCTGATCAATGAGACGTTGCGGCAAGCTGTGCAGGGTGATGAACTGGAGGCGCGTTTGCGGCGTATCATTCGCGAGGAGATGCGCCGCGACTCGGATCCCACACCGGCCGCCGCCTAAGCCAGGCCGTTAGACTGGCAGGACAGCGATGCGACGGGTGTGTCATGGTTGCGGTCAGGACATACGGCTCATCATCATTCGTTTTGCGGCGGGTGATTCCGACGATGTGAATTTGGGGGTTGAACAACACAAAGATGCGCTGCGGACCGTACAGCTTTTCGCACCCGATCTGATCACCTCCCCAGCCGCCTAACCCTACGTCAAGCTGACGGCTGCGCCGGGAACCGCTTGCCGGATTGCAGGTTGCGTGAGGCGCAGCCGCACCTGAACTCAGCCGTTAGGCGGTCCCGCCGGATCGCGTGCCTGTGGGCAGGTCTTTTCATGGATGCGTTAGGACGCACTGCGGCTTGCATTGGCTTGTTGCCACAGCGCCATGACGCCACCGGCCATGTCCTGAAACCGGTTGAAGGCTAATGACCGCCGAGCTAAAGGCGACGGTCGCCGCCAGCTTCCTGACGGTAGCAACGAATCTGACGCCCACCCCGGTGTTCTTTCAGGCAGCGGAATTAGAAATGGCGGCGGCGACGGGGTCAGTTTCGGCCGAAAATCGCCGCCAATCGCCGCGCCAGATACACCCCTAAAGGCCCCCGTTTATACCGATTGGCCCACAACGCCCGCGCCAGAGCGAACGGCGCGGCGGAGAAGATGCGCAACCACGCGCCTACTGCCGGGCGGATCGGCTCCGGCTGATAACCGAACGCCGCCAGACCCCGACCGGCTACCCGTTGCGCCCACCAGGCTTCCGCCGGGTCAAGGCCTGTGCGCCAGCGCCCCACCGAACCGGTGAAGATGCCGGCCCCACTGTCGGCAAAAGAACTGTTGTGGGCGGTCACATCGAGCATGGCCGGCGTCCAGGCCAGACCCAGAAAATCACACACACACTGGATTTCAGCGTGCGGAGCGGCCACCAGGCGCTCATATTGCAGGCAGAGCAGACGCTCCGGCCCGAACTGCGCCTGGTAAGCCAGCATGGCGTTGGCCGAGCTGCGCCAGACGAGGCCGGTGAGGATGGGGTGGTAAAGCGCTTTGATACGGTCAGATTCGGTGGAGCGCCGCCAATAATTCTTGTAGGAACAGAGAAAATCGCGCGGGTCGCGCACACAGACGATCACCTTGGCGGCCGGAAAGTGGGCCAGGATGGCGGGTAGATAGAAAAGGTGTTTGGGGGTGTCGTCGCACCAGCGGGGTTTGCCGGCAGCTTCGGCCAGCAACCCCATGAAGGCGGCATAGAGACCGGCGTAGCCGCCGCCCAAAGCCGTCGCGCGCGCGACGATGTCGGCAGCGGTCAGAGAAGAGGCGACCATCTGCTGAGCGGCCGGGAAGTTGAATCGGCCGAAAATCGTCAGCAGTCGCTCGGCTCCCCGACGCAACCCCTCTATCTCGCTCAGTTCGCCCAGTTCCCCCCGCCGCGACCACACATCTTCATAAAAATGCGTCTCGCCGATAGAGAAAACCAGCGGATGGCGTCCTAAAATCGTCGCCGTCAGCGTTGTGCCGGAACGCGGCGCGCCGACGACAAAGATAGGCGCTAAAGGCGAGGCTTCGGCGGCGTTCATGCGCGCGCCCCGGCCGACGCCGGCAACCGCGCATACAGCGCATAGACTTGCCGTAAGACCTGATGAATCTCAAACTGCGTCACCATCAGTTGCCGGGCGTTGGCGCCCAGGCGAGCGCAGAGTTCCGGGTCATCCAGCAGCCGATTGATCCGGGCCGCGATGGCGGCGGCGTCGCCGGGCGGCACACAAAAACCCGTCTCCCCCTCAATCACGACCGTCGGTATGCCTCCCACCGGCGTACTGACGATCGGCAGGCCATAGGACATGGCTTCGAGGATAGACATGGGCAAGCCTTCGCTGTAAGAGGGCAGCACAAAGAGTGTGGCCTGGCGGAAGGCCTCGGTCTTGGCCGGGCCATCTACCCACCCTAGCAGATGAACGTGATCGCCCCATGGGGCTGCGTCCAGTTGGCGTTGCACTTGCGCCAACTCGCCGTCGCCGCCCAACCAAAACCGGGCTGTCGGGTGGCGGGCCAGCACCCGGGGCGCGGCCTGCAAGGTGTCGTAAACGCCTTTGGCCGCTTCCAGGCGGCCTAAAGTCAAGACCACCGGGGAGTCGGTGCTGGGGCGCTCCTGGGCAGGCGGGCAGAGGACGGCGTTAGGCACGACGGTGATGGGGACGCGCAGGCCCAATCCCTCAAAGAAGGCTTGCCACGGTTCGGAGACGACCACCAAGGAATCGGCCGAATCGAGTACCCAGCGGATCAGCGCCCGGCGCACCCGTCCACCGTCATGGTAGAACTGGTCAAAACGCCCGGAGTGACAATGCAGCACCAGGCGCACCCGCGCCAACCGCGCCAGTAGCGCCAGCGCCGCCTTGCGCACAAAGCTGCCGCGCCAGCTAAAATGAATATGCGCCACGTCCGGCCGCCAGCGCACAAGCAAACCGATGAACCGGATGACCGCCCCGGCATAGGTTTGTAGCTGTTGTCGGCGAGAGCCGCCGGCCACTGTCGCCACAAAACGCATATCCGCCTCGTCGTTGTCCCAGGCCGCCAGATACAGGGCGATCACCGCCGCGATGCCGCCGCGCCGCGTTGGGTGCGGCCCCAGCAGAACCACTTTCGGCTTCATGGCGCAATCGGCGGCGGGTAACGCAGCCCGCGATCGAGCGCGAAGGCCAATCCGCCCAGCGACATCACCAGATAGCCGGTCGGCGGCGAGGTCAGATAAACACTGGCGTAACCGCTCAGAATGGCGAAAAGTAGGGCGGCCAGGGCAGTATAACACAGAGCGCTCATCGGCCAGTTCCGTTCGCGCCAGGCTTCGGCCAGACGGCGCAAACGCCAGAGCACCCAGACCAGGCTGCCCACAAAAATGGTCGCGCCGAGATAGCCCACTTCGCCCAAATACCAGGCCCACCACTGGTCGGTGATGTAGGAGAAGTAGGTAGGGGTGGCC
>JAYRVN010000321.1:0-1689 GCA_041918535.1 Chloroflexota bacterium | reverse complement strand
CGCGATGCAGCGTCATGTCCAGGCCGGTCAGGCTGGTGTTTTCCAGGCGCAGGCGCAGTGTGCGGGTCACGTCCAAATAGGGCGCAGGGAAGGGTATGGGGGTGAGGCCCCACGACGCGCCGGGCAACAAGTCCCAGGAGCGGGTTTGCCAGTTCCACAGTTGCACCTGGGGCGGCGGGTTGCCCGCGCTAGCGGGGTCGGGCTCCAGATTGAGTTGCAGGCTGGTCACGCCCAGGTCTTGCAAGGGCGACCAGGGCCGGTAGGCGATCTCGACCCAACCTAGCGGCAGATAGAGGTCGGTCAGATTGGTGGTGAAAAGCCCGATGTTGTTATCCAAAACGCGCCATTCCAGGGCATCCCAACCCAATTCCAGCGGCGCGGCGGTGGCTGCCGCCGCCCGGCTGACGGGCAAGGTCAGAAAGTAGACGGCGGCGCTGACGCTTTGAAAGGTATGGCCGGTGACGGCGACGTTCTGTTGCGGTTGATCGGACCAGGCGACGAGGGTGAGGGATTCGGCCGAAAACCAGCCCATCCCCTCCGCCGACGTCACCGCCGGCGCTATCGCCGCATACGGATCGTTGATCAACGACGAAAGCAATTGCAAACGGGCATAGGCGGCGACATCTGCATTGGGATCGCCAGCGCCGATCAGCATTTCCAACGGCAGCGTCATCCCGCCTTTGATGTAAGCCGTCACGCCGGCGGGCGAAACTGAGGGTGCGCCGGGATCGATCAGTCTGGTGGTCGTCCTGAATTCCTGGCCGGGAAGCAACTCGGCCGTGAGAGGAACGGCGCGCCGACCGGCCAGCAGGGCCACATCGCGCAGCGGTTGCCCGCTTTCATTGCGCACCGCCAGGGAAAAGTTGAGTTCTCCGCCTGACACGGTGTAAACGGCGCCGCCGCTAATCACCAGCCCGCCGGTGTAGCCGGAAGTTACCAGTGGGAACACCTCGCTCACATCCACACGCACGCCGGGCAAGGTGTGCCGGTCGCCCGCTTCGATGAGATGAAATTCGTCGGCGACGCCGACGTCGGGCAGGGTGTGCGGGAGCATTCCGCCGCTCAAAACCAGGTCATAGGCCGCCCGACGAGGAGAGTAGAGGCCAAGCAAGGTCTCGACGCGCGCATCACCGGTTTCGGCCGAACCGGAGACAACCGACATCTGGTTCACAATCAACGTGTTCCCCTTCAGACGCAGGCCCGTTACATAGGCCACCAGCAAAAAAAGCAGGCTCAACAGCGGAATCGTCACCCAGGCCAATTCTCGCCGCCCGCGCGCGCGCAACACCCAATAGTTGAGCGGGCCGATGACTCCCACATAAACCAGCAAGAAGAGAAGCAACTCACCCGCGCCGGGCAGAGAGAGCGCCGATAGGCTTTGAATGGCCTGATTGGCCGCGAAGGTGTCCGTTATGCCGTCCCTCATCCAGGACGGCGCGGGCAGGTCATTGACCAGGCGTTGCCAGAGGGCCGGGCTGCCGACCCAACCTTTGAGCGGCGCTAGATCAGGGTCTAAGGCTAAAAAGAAGACAGCGCCATTCCCCCAGGCGCGCCGGGCCAACAAGGGCAGGCCGGCCTCATGTAACCACACGTCACCCTGGCGCAAGCGGCTGGTGGTCAGCCAATAAGGGCCCGGCTCCCGAAACGCCAGGGAAGCGCCGGCGTCAGCGGCTAATTGTTCCCGCAAGG
>JAYRVN010000320.1:0-1622 GCA_041918535.1 Chloroflexota bacterium | reverse complement strand
CGTAAGTGTTGATAGGCGGTCGCTGTCGGGCTATGGCGCTGGTGAACTCCCATAACAGACGGCTCTTGCCGACGCCGGCGTCTCCTGTGACCACCACCACCCGCGCCCGGCGTGTGCGTATGACTTCATCCAGGCTGGCTTGCAATTGCGCCAGGGGGTATTGGCGGCCCACCAAAGAGACCTGCAGACCGGGCAAACCGCGTACGCGGCCCGGATTGTGCCGGAGCGTTAGCGGCCGATAGGCGCGCACCGCCTCAGAATAGCCATTGAGTTGCAGGGGAGGCAGCGATTCATAGCGAAAGATGGGACGGGTACGTTGGTAGGTGACGGCGCTTACGGCGATGGTGTCCGGTTCGGCCGATTCTTCTAGCCGCGAAGCTAAATTCACGGTGTCGCCGATTACCGTATACTCCATATGCTGATCATTACCTAATGCGCCGGCTACAACCGCGCCGGTGTGAATGCCAATCCGCGCGCGCAATTGGTAATGGTTTTCAGCCGCTAGCCGGGCCTGCAATGGGGCCAGACGCGTGGCCATGTCCAGAGCCGCGCGCACAGCCCGTTCGGCGTCGTTTTCATGGGTCACGGGCAGGCCGAAGAGCGCCATCAAACCATCGCCGGTGAACTTGTCAATATGACCTTCATACTCATAGATGAGTTCAACCAACAACTTCATGGCCGCGTCAATGGCCAGGTACATCTCCTCATCATCCCGTTCATGCGCAATTCGCGTGAAATTGGAGAAATCCAGGAAGAGCACCGTTACTTCACGTCGTTCACCGGTGGCGGCCACCACCTGGCGGACTTTGTCAGCCAGCGGGATTGGGATTAGCGCCTGCCAGTTAGAAGAGGCGGCGTCGGCATGGAGCGACTCACGCTGCGGGGCAACCGGCGGGGCAGGTAAAGCGGCGCCACATTGGTTGCAGAATCGGCTGCCGGCCGGCGCGGCGGCGGCGCAGGCGGAACAGCTCACTGTCAACACAGCGGCGCACTGGAGGCAATAGCCGGCCCCAACCGGATTGCGATGACCACACTGAGGGCAAAGAATCATACTAAACCTTGAAGCCAGATAACGCTGCCGGCAGGGAATTAAAGTGGCAGTTACAAGTGACCCTGCCGTAAGACACCCGTCTTATGACCGGCAACAATCAACTCATAAAAGTGGCAGCAAACGATAGCCTACGCCGCGAACGTTTTCGATGCAACCAGGTTGCCCTGCTTTGACGCCCAATTTGCGCCGCAAGGAGCGCACCAGCGGGCGCAGTAAATCGCCGGCGTCAACAGGGTCTGTGGTCAAACTATGCGTGACTCGCACCAATTCCTGTGGGGAAATAACCTGCCGACCATGACGGGCCAGATATTCGAGCATTTTGAACTCGCGGGCCGACAGTCGGACAATTTGACCGTCCACCCAGGTGCGATGCCCTAGCGGGTCCAGGCTAAGCCGACCCAGGCGTAACGGGAGCGATTCAACAACCGGGGAGGCCGGTGTTCGCGTCTGGCTGCGCTGTCGCGCGCGCATAAGCTTACCCCGCACTGCCGCCAACAAGTCCTCATACTGAACCGGCTTGGTCAGGTAGTCGTCTACTCCCAACTCCTTGCCGTAGCGGATGTCGCTGTCG
>JAYRVN010000319.1:0-3318 GCA_041918535.1 Chloroflexota bacterium | reverse complement strand
CTAATGACCGTCACATTGCTCTTGACCGAGGCGCTGCCGTTCTGACCCCGCTTGATGGCTGCCTGCACATAATACGGATTAGCCGGCGGGGTGATGGTCTTGCTGGCAATGCCCTGGCTGTTGGCGCGGGCGCTGCCGATCAAGGTGGCGGGCGGCAGCAAATCCAGACACAGGCCGCCTAATTTGGGCGGACAAGGCCCCGCCCCTTCGCCGGTGGGGCTGCCCATGAAATAGACCGTTTCGCGCGGCTTGGCGTTGAGAAGTTGCAGCGTGACGGCTTGGGGGCCGTTGCCGACCTGACGCAGAATCAGGGGCAGGGGAGGATGCCACTGCCCGGCGACAATTTGCGTGTAGCGGTCTTGCGCGGGCAGCGTGGTGGGTGTGGGCACAGCGTCCACATCCGCGCCGATGGCGGGCCAGGGCTTGTTGCCCCAAAACTCCGGCGGCCCGCTTAAATAGTAGGAGTTGCCCAGCACCAGCGGGTCGGGCGCGCCGCTCCATTCCAATACTCCGGCCACCAGATTGCCGTCTACGAATTCATATTCCACCTCGCCCATGTAGACCGGGTAGCCGCCGATGATGACATCCGGCCCTTTTTGGATGGTGATGACGGGGGTGGTGTTGCCGGCGATATTCGTGTAGTTGGAGTGGTCTTCCACACGCAGCCCCACCGTGTCATGCACCCGATTGCGGAAGAGCGTGCTGAACTTGCCGCTCGGCCCCCACCAGTCGGACACGATGATTTGCTGCATGTCGTTGCCTTCAAAAAGATTCGCGTAGTTATAATGGCCGTGGAAGGAGCCATCCGCCTTGCCTAACTGATTGTCTGTAGAGTAGTTGTAGCTGAAGACGTTGCCGTTGGCCCCTTCTTTGACCATCATGGAATGGCGCAAAGTGCGGAAGATGTTGTTGGTGACCAGGACATCCGAAGTGGAATCGGCCAAGGTGACGCCATAACCGTGACCGCCATCGCCGTAGTCGTGGGCTTCGTAGAAGTAGTTGGTGGTGATGGTCAGCCAGCGGCTATAGAAGGCCCAGATGTGAGCGCGGTAGCTCAGACGCGATTCAACGTAGCGCACCCAGCAATTTTGGGCGTAGGTCATGGAGATGGTGTAGGCATCGGCCGAATCGAGGCGCTCCAGATATACCCCCTCCACCCCCGCTTGCTGAATCGGCTGGACAATCTGCACGCGCGGATTGAGCGCCATCTGGTAATCCAGCCGCAGCGGCGCGTCCAGCGTCACGCTGTTGCCGTTCACGGCAGCCACCCCCACCATCTGGCTCATCGAGTCGGCGGCGTAATCCACATTCCAATAATCCGCCGTAAACATCACCGCCTCATCGTTGTCCTGATACAGCCAGAGCAACGTGCCTGGTCCCATACCGGCAGTCGAGGCCAGTTGCAGCGTGGTGCTGCCAAACGTGTAACCGCTCAGCGCCGCGATATCCACATTGGTCTTGCTGCCGTTGAACTCGATGCCGCCGTGATAACTCGCGGCCGGCAGGTCAAACAGCAGGCGGGATTTGTCCGGCCCGGCCCCCTGTAAGACAATGCCGCTTTTCATCTGGATGATGGTGGCGATGCGGTAATTTCCCGCCGGAACCCAAACAAAGCCCGGCGCGACGGCGGCTTGAATGGCGGCATTGAAGGCCGGTCCGTCGTTGGTCGTGCCGTCGCCGGTCGCGCCGTAATCCTTGACATCCACCCGATAGGGTACGGCCGGGATGCCGCCGCGCACGCCGGGGTCCCAAGGAACCAGACGGTCGGTGGGAATAATTTCGGCCGAAACCACCGGCGTCAAAACCAGGGCGGCCCATAGGATCAAGCCAAGACTGAGCCAACGCCGCGCGCCGGCGCGTGTGAAAAAGAACCCAAAACGCTGCTGCATGGTGACCTCCAACCTGGGGAAGTGGCCGACCGGCGTAGGTGTGCGCCGCTCGGTTTGCTCTCTAGGGCGTCATCGTACCGGAGCCGGGTCTATCTGTCAAGCTTGCCTTTGGGTTGGGAAAAGGAGTACACTAACAGCGTGAGCAAGAATGGTGGGCTGGCGCCGGACGCGTGGCCGGTGTATACGGTAAGCGTGGAGGAATTGGGTCATACGGCCGAGGTGGGATTGCGTGTGACGGCGGATTCGGCCGAAGCGGTGTTTGCCGGCCTGGCGCAAGCTATGTTCACCCTGACCGGTGTGGAGGTGGAAGATTCGGCCGAATCCTACACGCGCACCCTGGTCATTCACGCGATTGACCGCGAAAGTTTGCTGGTGGAGTGGCTGAGTCAGCTTCTCTATTGGTATGAAGTCGCCGGTCGCGTTTTCACCCGGTTTGCCATGCGCGCCCTAACGCCGACGCAACTAGAGGCTGATATTGCCGGCTACCCGGTGCGCCGCCGGCCGGTGTTGGATATTAAGGCGGTCACGTATCACGATTTGAGAATTGATTCGGCCGATGGCGATTGGATCGGCCAGGTCTATTTCGATATTTAGCTTGCGCCGCTTTTGCCGCGGACAGAGGAGTCGCATGTTAGCCTGGAAAGATTTGAAGCGTTTAGGCCCATTTGTCTGGGAAGTGCCGCAAGCTTATCGCTCGGATATGCGCGTCTCGGCGCGCATTTATGCCAGCCGCGAGTTGCTAGATAAAGCCCTCACCGACAAGAGCATGGAGCAATTGGTCAACGCCACCACGCTCCCTGGCATCGTCGGTCATGCCATCGTCATGCCGGATGTGCATCAGGGCTACGGTTTTCCGGTGGGCGGCGTGGCCGCCACGCGTCTACCCGACGGCGTCATCTCGCCCGGCGCGATTGGCTACGACATTAACTGCGGCGTGCGTCTGCTGGCCTCCAATCTCGATCTGGCGGAAGTGGAACCTTATCTGGAAGAGCTGGCAACGGCCATCTACAACACCTGTCCTAGCGGCGTGGGGCAAGGTGGGCGGTTTAAGCTGAATCAGCGCGATCTGGACGGCGTGCTGACCGATGGCGCGCGTTGGTGTCTGGCGAACGGTCTGGCCGAGAAGGCAGACCTGATCCATACGGAAGGGGAAGGCTGTCTGGCCGGGGCCGACCCGGCGCGGGTGAGCCAGGAGGCCAAAGACCGGGGGCGCGACCAGATGGGCACGCTCGGCGCGGGCAACCATTTCATTGAGGTGGATCAGGTGGTGGAGACCTACGACGAAGAGGCGGCCGATGCGTTTGGTTTGCGACCGGGCCAGGTGGTGGTGCTGATCCATTGCGGCTCGCGCGGGCTGGGGCATCAGGTTTGCACCGATTATGTGCGTGATTTTCAGAAAGTGTTGAGCAAATATGACATTACCTTGCCG
>JAYRVN010000318.1:0-17218 GCA_041918535.1 Chloroflexota bacterium | reverse complement strand
TGAAGCCGGTCAACGCGCCGGTGGAGACCTGGCAGCCGCCGGCGGTGTAGACATAGACGCCATTGCAATAGACGCCGCCATCCTGGAAGGGGGCGTTGGTCAGCGTGGCGTCGGCCTGTTGGCCGCTGCTATCCCGCGCATCGCTTTGCAGGGGGTATTTGGCGAGAATGGGCGATGGCGGCGGGGGGAGAGTCGGAGGGGGAAGGGGAGTAGGTGGGGCCGCGGTGGGCGCAGGCGTGGCCGCCGTCCCGGATGATAGATACAGGTCAACCTTGGAACCCTTGGGCGCCTCAGCGCCGGCCGGGGGGTCTGTGCGGGTAATGTGGTCAAGTGTGATAGTCCCGCTGGTTTCGGAGCGGATTCGGCCGATTTCTAAGCCAATATCCTCCAACTCCGTCACAGCCGCATCCTCACTTAGCCCCACCACATCCGGCACCACCACGTTTTTGGAACGGGTTGCCAGGAGCACAATCGCCACAATCACTACCAGCGCCACAAGAACCACCGGAATGATCCAAATCGGGAACTTGCGCTCGTTCTTTGGCGGTTCCGGCACCACGATTGTCACCGACGGCCCAGGACTGAACGTTTCATCCGGGTTATAGGTGGCTACCATATTCAAGCGGAACGCATAGTTGCCCGGCGCGGCGTCCGCCGGAACATTGACATTCACAATGTACTGTTCCGTGGCGCTGATGCCAAACGGCCTTTCCGTTTCCGATCGAGGGTCAAATGACAGCCAGGCCAGATGCGGCGCCATTTCCGGCGTGGTTGCCAGAGAAGCCCGCCCGCGCACCGCCTGTCCGCTGCTATTGGTCACCGTAAACGTCGCGCTTTTCTGGCGCGATTTGTTGTCAATGGCTACATTATTATTGACCGCGGTGATTGAAAAAGTAGTTGACATAGCTGCCCCGCCTAAAATAGCCAGGATCAGAGTCAAAAGAGGCGTTAAGAGGGAAGGTTAACCGTCGCCGCCGACTTGGCCGTGGTGGTTTCTCTCAACCACACACCTCTCAGATACCTGGTCCCGCTGATCCGGCTAATGTTGTCTGAATGATAAGCCGAAGTAAAGACCGTAACCGACAAGCGCTAACACCTGGCCCACGACCGCCACAATGAAAACCGGGTGGCTCTTATCCAGCGCGGGATCACTGACAAACGCCGCAAACATAAGCGCCATCAACGAAAGCAAGCCGAAAGCCAGGGCGATCCAACGGAAATCCCAAAAGCCCGCCGGTGCTTCCTGCTCCCGCTGCCAGGCGGAGTAATAGACCCACAAGAAGTGGCTCAGGACCAACAGCCAGATGAGCCAGGTAATCACAATAATCCCGGCCGTGCCCACATCCACCTGGAACTTGCCCCAGTCGGAAAACCGCCCGGACCCGCCCCAGAGGCCCTTCAGCGTGTTGTACAGCAAGTCAATACACACGCCCAGGAAAAGAAAGCGTAGGGCAAAACGCGCCATTCGGTTCCGCAAAGGCCAGAAGATGAAGATCGCCATGAAGGCCAGGATCAACCCGACATCTACAAACTGCGGCGTGGCAATGAAACCGTTACCGCCGGTGAAAGTGACGCCATTGCGAAAGCCGGCAGCCGCATCCACATGCGGAAAGGGAAAGAACTTGGGAAAGTTACCCGTGCTGAACCAGGCCGCCACGGCATGTGAACCTTCATGCACAAAGGTCTGTAAAAAGTAGAGGGCTGGCAAGCCCAAGAGTATCCAGCCCAACACCCACCAACTGGGAAACCAGAAATTGCGTAGACGGCTCCAATAATTATTGTTCATGCCGACACTCCAAAGTCGGAGGCCTTCCGCAGGTCGACTGCCTGCGGAAGGCCTCTAGGTCATTGGACGACACCCTCCACGATGGCGACGATAATGACGGCCACCAGACCCAAGGCGATGATCCACCAGGCCCAATCGGGCACGTACTTAAACTTGGCGCCGACCTTCATGTTGAATGGATTCTCAGAGGGCTCAGCGCTGGCGCCGGCGAACCAGGCCAAAGCCACAGCCACCAGCATCCAAACGCCGCCGACGATCAGAGTGATGCGGTAGGTGTCCGAGACGCCGGCGATGCCCAGGATAAGCGCGACGACCCCGGCGGCCAGGCCGCAGATGAAACCAGCGATGTTGACTAATCTGTCGAAATTCATCTTGTTGCTCCTTTTTCTACCGTAGTTTAGTTAACTGGTTGTCTAGTAATTGGTTAGGAAGCCCACATAGGGATGTTTCTACCACCAGTACCTGAGTCGTTGCTTTCTGCCAGCCGTTCGGAATAGGCGTTGGCGCCGGCCGAGGTGGCGTTTTCCTCAATCGCGCCGACGAAATGGAATATCCAACCGAAGGCGAAGAGATTGAGGGTATGCCCGGCTTCATGTTCTTTGTGCCAGGTTCCGCCGGAGTTCTTGTCCACGAAGGCGAAGTTGCCCATATTGAAGGCCGTGTCAATGGGATTCAGGTTGCTGATCCAGCCGCCCTTCATGAAGAAAGTGCCGGTTTTCCAGTCGGCGGCCATAGCCTTGATCTTGAAGTATTCCACGCCGGCTAGGCCAATGAGCGCGCCGATGGCGTTCAGCAAATAGAAGACGCCGCCGAGAACCGTCACCAACCAGGACATCGGCATGAGCCAGTTGAGATAGCCGATGATGCCCTGGAAGACCTGGCTATTGGTGATAACCTGGAAGATACAGATGAGGTTGAGCAGACCCAGGCCAATACCGATGCCCATGCCAAGTCCGGCAGCGTCGCCGAAGAGCTTGCCGTAAAGCGTGACCGCCAGAAAGCCGTTGGCGGAGGCGTTGATGCCGATGAGCCAGCCGCGCATGACCTCGCCAAACTTGTTATTGGCCGTAAGGGCCGCCACGATATAACTGATGACCACCACGCCCACCACGATCCCTAATGCTATCCAAAGTCCATTGGGGTTGTCGCGTAGGCCAAAATACATGCCTGTCATTCCTCCTACGCCAACCAACGCGCCGATTGCTGCCAAACCACTGTTCATAGAAACGTCTCCTTTGGGTGTTGATGAGTTTCTCTGCGCCTGAGGCGCTTACTCCCGGTTATTTGCTTAGCATACCAGGGTTCGGATTTCCGAAAGACCAACTGGTGTACAGCCTAGATGTAAAGTTGTTTACCTTGTCGTTGTTAGACCGGCGCTCGGCCCCTGGAGGGCCTAGCCGGCGGCAAAGGCCAATTCGTAAGTGACATAAGCCGGCTTCTCGAGTCCGATGATCGTCTCCAGCAGCGGCTGATAAGGCTTGGTGGCGGCGGGCGCAACGATGCGCAAGTGGTAGGGGCGAATCCGCCCGGCCGGGTCCTTAACTTGTTCTTCAATAGTAAAACCCCGAACCCCCGTTGCAGTTTCTAGAAAGCGTAAAAGACCCTGGCGAGTGCCGCGCCATTGGGATAAATAGGCGGCGGCGGCAATTAACTCACGTAATCGGCCGATTCCCGTTGGCAAGGGTTCGGGAACCGACAATACGCCCGGCGGGATGTCACGCAGCAAGTCGGCCAGGTCTACCCATGTTGCCAGCAACGGCACAAAAGCATCCGGCGCGCGGTGGGGATCAAAATGGCGATCCATCTCCGCCAGGACTTCTTCATCCGGCGCGTGCATTTGCTCCATGACATCCAGCACCAGCGTTAGGGGGTTGCCATCGCGCGCTGTGCGCTGAAAGATTTCCGGCAATAGGGTCAGAATCTCATCGCGCTTCATCTTCGCTGATCACCTTGACGTCATGTTCGTCGGATACAAATAGCCAGGTGTCCGGCAAGGTCACTTTTTCCGCGAACTCTTTGCTGGAGGCGGCGGCATATATTTCGCCGTTGTCTAGCGTGCGATAAACGCCGACGGCGCCGCCGGCGATCACGACGGCCTCGGCGCTATCTGGGTTGGCGGCAATGGTATCCACCGGATAAAAAAGGCGTTGCGCCTCGCGCTCGCGTAGGGGAAGGCCGCACGTGATTTTGGGAGCCTGCCAGCTCGCGCCGGCCTTGTTCGGGTCAATCCGCAGCACGCCCAGGCGGTGGGAAGCGGCGTAGACGAGCGTACCGTGGAAGGCCAGACCTTTGCAACTGCCGCCTTCCCAGCCTAGTTTGAAGTTAACCCAGCCTTCGGGCGGGTCTTGCGCGCCGCGCAATTCCCAGCGGTAGCAACCGGTGCCGGCATCGCCGCCGGTGGCGGCCACGCCCACCCACAGAAAGGCGCGCGGTCCGTCATATTGGACGGCCAGCACGCGCACATCTTCGGTGGCCGGCAAGTTTTGGGTGATGCGGCGGAACGTGTTCGGCCGACCGCCGGAAGTGGACAGGAATATCCCGCCTAAGCCTTGGGCAGCGACGGCGACGGTGGAGATGCCGCGCACATCGGTTTGAGCTACGACAGCATAGTAGCCTTTGTCCTGATTCTGGGGGTCTACCAACACTTGGACGGGCGTGCCGCCGGGTTTGATGACGATTTCATACAAGCCGACATCAGTCGCCATTAACAGTACCGGCGTCTCTTCACGCAGGGTCCAGGCCAGATCATTGACGTTGAAGGCGGGGGCAAAACTGCCTAACGCCCAGGTTTCACCGCAATCGGCCGAAATTCTTACATGCGCGCCATTCCCCGCCGCCCGCTTGTTGGTCACCGCTAACCAGCCGGGCCGGGCCGGATGCGCCTCAATCGCCATGACATCCCCTTCGAACTCTCCAATCGGCTCCCAGCCATCGCCGTTGTTGAGCGAACGATAGACGCGATTGCCGCTGCCGGTATACCAGGTTTTGGGTTGGAAATGGTCAATGGCAATGGCCCCGATTTGTTTATCCGGCACTTCTTCCACCAACAGACGCACACTGTCCACCCAGCGCACGCCTGGTTCGCGCAAAGCGATGTCATACACATCAGACACGCGCAGCGCCTGACCGAACCGCCAGCCGGCTGAGTTGACGGGCGTCGGCAATGGGGTAATCGTCTGGTAGAGACGTTGCACAATGCGCGCCTGCAACGCCGCCAGGTCTTCTTCCCGCTGGACGACGACGGTGGTTTTGACCTTTACTTTCTTATAGCGCGTGTAATTGGCGATAGAGGTTGTGCCGAGGGGGCGGCGTTCATCTAGCGCTTGCCGAATTTGAGCCAGCGCCGGCTCCGTTTCATGGGCTTTGAGCATCTCCAGGGTGACGCGCTCACCCTTTTCGGCTTCAGGCACATCCGGCACGAGCAGCACTTCCACGTGACCGGGCGCCGCGTGTCGCCAAAGGTCCGCTCGAGTGAACGCTTTGGCGCGGGCGACGGCGCGCCCGCTGTAGTTGCGGGCAATCAGTTCAAAGTCTTTGGCTGTGACGGCGCGTTGCAAAGAATGCAGTTCTTGCGGCCCGCGCAACAGGGCGTTAGTCAGACTTTCGGCCGGTTTTCCGCCGGTGGCGCGCGCCCGGTTGGTCACTTTGACCCCAGGGATGGTGTCTTTCAAAGTGGTCAGCTTATCCTCGGCCACGTTGCCCACCACCCCGCCGCCCCGCCGATACCAGAGACGAATTTCACGACCGGCAGCCGGCACGGCGGCCATGAGGATAGGGGTGTCGGCCAGACCGTTTTCCTGCAACAGGTTGATGGCCGGGGCGAAAGTGATGCGCCCACTGTGCCGGTCAACCATATACACGTGATCGTCCTGGCTTAGATTGGTGAAATGTTCCACTTCACGCCAGACGCGATAGGTTTTGCCTTCAAACTGCACGGCCGGGATACGCTCACCCAGTTCATCCGCCTGCGCTTCTACGCCCACGACCAAATCCAAGGGGTCGCCGGTGGGGGCAATGATGGGAGGACGGCTGGTGAGGAATGATTGACCGGATAGGCCGCTGCCTTTGCCGACAAGTTCGCCTTCGACGAGTTCACAGTGATAGGCGCGCACGGTGACTTCGCTATCGCCGGCCTTGATTAGGGCGGCGCGGGCGGTGACAAAGACGGGTGATTCCTGGCCGCTGCTGCTGCGTCCGACAGTGACGCGTGTGCCGCGGGGAATTTCAATCGATTCGGCCGAAACCTGGCTGCGATAAAAGGTCAAATCTACCGCTGCTGCTGCCGGAGGTTGCAGCTTGACGCCCAGCAAATTCAGAAACTCCACATACACTTTCTCCGGCACCCGATTCAGGCGATACAACATCACCTCAGTCAAAAAGGCGAACAGTTCCAGCAGGACAATCCCTGGGTCGCTAGGGGAAAGATCGGTCCATTCCCCCCCTTTTTGACGGACTAGATTCTGCGCTGCCTGCAGTAGGTCTTGAAAAGTGCGGTCATCCAGCTTGGGTGATTTTAGGGGCATTACACAACTCCTCCACCGCTCAACCGTAACGAGAATTGCAGAGTCTCGCGCACTTGTGTGGCGCGCACGCGATAGACCAACAAAACGTCAAGCAATTCCGCCTGCGCCGAATTGCGGTTGGCATCAATATGCAAAATGTCAATGCGCGGCTCCCAGCGCTCCAGCGCCCGCCGCACATAATGAATCGCCAGGCCGGCCGTCGTGCCGTCGTTTGGCGCGAAAATCAGGCGATAGAGTTCGCAGCCGTAGTCCGGGCGCATGATACGCTCGCCGGGGCGGGTGGAGAGCAGCAGCAGAACCGCTTGCCGGATCGAGGCATGGTCTTCCACCATGGCCAGACCGCCCTGCGCAGATAGGTGCAGTCCGGCATCTGGTTCCGGCACATCCAAAACGGGGTAGGCAAAATGCCAGGCGCGGTAGCGTGGTTGGGTCATGGTTGGTGATGGCGTCCGGGCAAAGGGCTTGGTGGCGTCATTGATTGCCGTCAACTAAGGTTTGGCCCGGTGTTTTGACATGATAGTAAACAGTGCCCGGCGGCGTGCCGTCGGTTTTGCCGGTGACTGTGTCCAGGCAAACTTTGTGTCCGTCAATCCACAGTAAGTCGGAATAACCTTTCTCCACACGCAGCGTCGTCAGGCAGGGCTTGAAGGGCGGGGCGGCGTTGGAACAGGCGCTAATCGCTTTAGCCTCCGGGTCGGTTGCCACCAGGACACGCCGTTGATCAATCGTCACCAGGGCTTGACTGGGTTGTGTTTTGACCACGCCGGTGATGTGGGCGCAGAGTAAGACGGCATCTTCAGTCAACCATTTCATAAGTCGTCAGGTAGCTCATGCCTAGAGCTATGGGTCAGAGTTGAGCCGGGGTTTTACTCCAGGTGTGACTATCAGGCTGTTTGGAAGTCAATGCGCTTCCCGCGAACCACAATGGAGCGGCCCGGCGCGCTTAATTCCAGATCGGTCTTAGCAAAAACGCGCACTTTGTCGGGCGTCATCTCAACATAGTTGCCATAACTATCTTCCAGACGCACGCTCTTATGCTCGTCGTCCAGGCGAATAAAATGCCCGCCGGGTGTACGCAGCGTGTAGCGACGCACGGCGCTGCCGTCCACACCGGGGTCGTAGGGGGCATATGGGCCATAGATGCCGCCTAAGACGACGCCTTGCGCCGGGTTCTGTCGGGTGAAGAGCACCAGAACATTGTCGTCAACGCCGGGCAGGGCGACCAAACCCTTATTGGTGCCCGCCGCCGGGCTGACGACTTGCAGCCAATCCGTCTCGACATTGTTGTAGGTTGGCAACTTAACTCGGACGCGGCCCATGCCGTCGGGGTCGTCCACCTGCGTGACCACACCCAGGCTGGCGATGGCGCTGCGCGGGCGCGGAGGAATGGGCGGCGGCGCCGTGTCGAATTCGGAGACAAAACCCAAGCGGCGGTCAATGGTGTGGGTCACTTGGGTCAGCACGTAGCGACCGGAAAGATCATCGGCCAACCCGCGCACTTCAATGCCTGTCCCCGGTTGTAGGGCGGTATCGCCCCGCGCCACGCCCCAGAGGTTGGCGATGGCAGCGACACGCTGATCCAGTTCTGCCTGGGCCGCGGCTTCGATCTGGTCGGGATCGGCCAGGTCCTCATCTACCAGCCAGACTTCTCCGGCGGAATTGACCTCTCTGGCGGCGACGGAGGCTGACACCTGTCGTCCGCTGCGCCCCTGGCGGATGGTGCTTTCAAACGCTTCCATGAGCAGGGGATTCCAGCCCTGGGCGGTGACGGATTCGGTCACGCGGTCGGCGTTGACCTCGGCCCGCGCCTCCAGGAGGGATAGTCCTAACTGGAGGGAGATGGTGTCGTCGAGGCCGGCCAGGGAGAAGAGGTGGAGGGTGTCGTCGCGCAGGCTGAAGTAGAGGCCGGCGCGTTCGAGATGTTCGCTGAGGAAGTCGAAGTCGGTTTGGCTATGTTGGATGAGATAGGGGAAGGAGGGGCCGGAATCGGCCGAATCCACTCCCAGCCCTAAGTCTCCCACTAACTCTTGCGCCAACGCATGCGGCGTCAAACGCACATGTGTGCGCACCGACTGCCGCTTGCGCAAGGCGTGCAAGGCGTCATACGCGCGCACCCGCACGGAACGCGCCGCGCCGGGGTGATAGACCTGTTGCAACGCCGTTACCTGGCCCACAAACAACGGGGCAGACTGTTCGGTCACCCGCAGGCGCAAAAGCACTCCCGGCGTCAGGCGGGCCGCCGCCTCCAATGGGCCCGGCGGCTGGCTGAAGACCAACTCGCATAGCGTTGGCAGCGAGAGTTGTTGGTGAACGCGCACCGTTGCCAGTCCCGCCAGCTGTTCGGCCGCCAACGGCGCGCCATCTACCTCAACAGTCAGTTCCGGCAGCGTGATGAAGCTCATTGGAACAACCTGCGCAACAACGCTAACGCCGGGATGCGAATAATTGTCCCGGCCGCCAGGCGCAAAGGATCATCAATGTTGTTGAACCAGGCCACCACAGGCCAGTAGGCCGGGTCAAGGCCGTAATCATTTATGACCAACGGCAAGTTCTCGCCCACTGTGCCTTCGCCGGTCATGGTATGGATGCCGGCCAATTCCGACGTTTCTGCCAACTCGGCGGTCGGTTGATCGGGCAAGGCTCCCAGCAGTTCGACCACGGCGGCGGCGGTGCTTGCCTCGTCAGCGGCTCGGGTGTTGGCGCCGGTGGCCTCCGGTTCATTCACGCGCAAGAAGCGCAGGCGGAGCCAGGAACGCTGAGGCTCGCCGTCGGCTGTGAACTGTTCACACCGCTCCGCCACGGAGGTGACTACGCCCAGGATGTTCCAGGCTTTGCTCCAGGCCACGCGCGCTAGGGGAGGTTGGCCATATTGATCGGGCCGGGCGGCATTCTCAGCCAGCCGCCAGATGGGGGCGGTTAGATTGCGCACGTCGGTGGTTGTCGTGGACGAGCCAGGCAATGTCACGTCGAACAGCAAGTCTAGCTGCAGCTCGGTGCGTCCGCCGCCGGTGTAGAGCAGTGGGTCGTCCGTCAGGCTCACGCCGGTGACCTGGCCGTTGAGAGATTGTTGCGGTCGAATGCCGGCGGTGCGTCGGACGACGAGCCCTTCCGGGTTCAACATGCAGGCGAGTCGTTCGCCCGTTTCTTCAATGAGAAAAGCGACACGTTCCATAGGGGTTTAGCGACGGCGGCGGCGCGCTCCGTCTTGCTCCTGCCGGCTGTGCTCCCAAAAAGGGTCCGGGCGGGAGGGGGTATCGGATTCGGCCGAATCCGGTTCAGGCAATGCGGGCCAACGATCAGCCGACGGTTCCAGCGCTTCCCATACGCTAACCAGCGTCGCCTGATGCGTTCCGACACGCTTCAGGCCGGCCGGCGTAGTCGCGCGCGCAGGCGGGTATGCCATTCTCGCGCTTTCCCCTGTCCTGTCCGGCTCCGACTGCCCTGGCTGCGGCTCAAGCGGCACAGTCACGATTTGCGGCTGACGCGCCGGGCGTAGCGCCGGGATTTCCGGGGCCGCAGGCGCAATGGTGGGCGCGGGCTGCCCGGCCGCCGACGCCGGCTTTGCGTCAGGAGTTGCCGGTGGGTAGGTCGGTTCCGCTGTCTCCTCCCGGCCGTCCGGCTCCGACTGCTGTGGCCGTGGCTCAAGCGGCGTGGTCATGCCTGGCATTTGGCGCACTAGGCCTCGCGCCGGCGTCTCCGGCGTTGCAGGATACACCGGCTCGGCCGGTCGGGCCGGCGGCAACGGAGCAGGATAGCCCGGTTCCGCTGTCGGCGCGCGCCCAGGCTGGGCAGGCGCGGCCACGGCAGGTGGAGCCGACTGCTCACGACGGCGGGCGGCATATTCCGGCGGCGGCCATGTGGCGGCCGCCGGGCCATCGGGCGTCGGTTGCCCATCTGGCTGGATTACTGCCGGCGACTCGTCGCCGCGCCTTTGGAAGATTGAAGGGATGCGCTTCCGAGGCGGCTTGGCGGTTGGTTGGTTTGCGCGCTGTGGCGGCGTTGTCGGCGTTCCCTCACCGCTTGGCCGGGTTGGGGGAGAAGGCGCGAGTGGTGGACGGCTGATGGCGGCGCTTTCAGGTACGGGCAGGCGTTTAGGGGCAGGCGGCGTAGACTGGCGCGCCGAGTGGCCGACGGTTGGGTTCGGCGTGGGCGCAGGCGGCGTCGGCTCAAAGCGCACTGTCGGCATAGCCGGCCGCGCCAACTTTGAGGCGGAGGGCGGTTCGGTCAAGGCCTTTGCCGCGTGGGGTTCCGGCGGGGCTATGGCTGCTGCCGGTTGGGCCGGCTGGGGAGAAGAGCCGGGCGTTTTTCGGCCGAACCACTGTAATGGCGCCTCACTATTTTGCAGCAGCTCTAGCCAATGCGCCGGCGGCCCCTCGGCCGTATCCGTTGAGGGCGCAGGAGTCGATTCCACTGTGGGCGACGCTTCCTCAACTGACGCGTCGGCCAAAAGCCTTGCGCCCCACGTCTGGAACTGCTGCCCGCACCACACTCTCAACTGTCGTCGCCAACCGTTATTGGCCATAGAAGCAACCACCTATCCCCGATCAACGGCGCGCTATGTCCCGCCGCCGTTCACCGGTGGCCTATTCCCGTTCCAGGCGGTTAAACGTCAGGCGCAACGTCTCGATGGCCACGGTGCGGGCCATGGCATCCAGCGGCGTGAGGCTGCATTCGCACGGCCAGGCGTCAATCAGGTTCCAGCGCATACTTTCCTGGACGCCCCCGCTGTCGAGCATGATGATGGACACATTGCGCCGCTCAACCGTGCCCGCCACCGACTTCATTAGCCAATCCCACATCTCGCGGGAAGTTGTGAGGCCATAGCTCAACACGACATCGCTATACTCAACCGGTCCGCCTAAACTATGCACAATCTGGTTTTGACCGGCTTCGCGGTACTTGATAGTCTGAACACGGACTACCACATCGCTGCATTGGGTAAAATGCCCTTCCGTCACGCCATTGATAACCAGCTTGAAGTTATATGCGCGGAACGGCTCTGTAAAGGTCGCTGCCTCAGCCATTACCTACCTCCCTCAGTGGATTCTACTTCGACACCGCTCTCCAATTGGCTGATGCGGAAGATGATGAACTCGGCCGGCTTGACCGGGGCAATCCCGATCAGCGTCGTAACAATTCCGGCATCAATATTGGCGGGTGGATTGGTTTCTTCATCGCACTTAACAAAGAAGGCTTCTTGCGGTGTGCGTCCCATCAATGCGCCGTCTTGCCACAAGCGGGTCAGAAAAGCGCCGATATCGCGGCGGATATTCTTCCACAATTCACGATTGTTCGGTTCAAAGACGATCCCACGCGTGCTGGTGGCAATAGACTCCTCGATCATGTTAAACAGCCGGCGCACATTCAAGTAACGCCACGGGCTGCTGCCGTCATCCAACGTGCGCGCCCCCCAAACCAGAACGCCCTCCCGGGTGAAGAAGCGGATGACATTGATGCCGGCGGGGTTAAGCACTTCCTGATCCTGTCGGGTTAAGATGTGGGTCAAGTTTAGCGCGCTGCGCACCGACTCGTTGGCAGGCGCTTTGTGCACGCCGCGTGTGGCGTCGTTACGCGCCCAGATGCCGGCGATATGGCCGCTGGGAGGGATGTTGACTGTGCCGGCCGGATTGATCGGGTCGCGCACAACCAGCCAGGGATAGTAGACAGCGCCATAGCCGCCTTTGGATTGACGCGGGCGCACGCCGTCCGGCGTGCCATCGCCCGGCGCGCCCCCGGCCCGGCCAACGATAGTTAGCTTGGTGATGTCGTCCACACGCTCAACCCCGTCGAGAATGGCGACCCGGTCGCGCATGTCTTCACAGTGCTCCAACAGGTCGTTGTAAGAGGCGGTATCTGTGTAGCCGGGAGCGGCGACAATGGCGATTTCATCAATCTGTTTCAAGGCATCCAGTCCATCTTTGATGGGTTTGCCTTTGGCAATAGAGACGGCATAGCAACGTCTGCCGCCTTCCCGGAAGAAACCGAAGACCGCATGGGCCAGGTGGGTCCAGGGGGCGTCGGCCACAACATTGCCCTTATCATCCTTGGGGAAGAATTGGTTGCGGAATTGGGTCCAGTTGTTACAGGCTAACATCTGGAGCTTGGTTGCTTTGGTGTCAGGAGCGACGCCGACGAAAGCTGCCGTGCTGGTGCCGACGGCCTGAATAGGCCGCGCGCCGCTGGGGACCTCCTCAATGTAAATATCAGGTGCGTTATAAATCATTCTATACCTCCGGTGGCTAGTGGTAGATGGCGAACGACATGGCCTGGTTTCGAGTTACTCCAGACTCAGGCGGATGATGGCCGGATCGGCCTCGGACGTGGGGCGGTCCACATTAACCGACTGGACGCGGCCTTTCGCCTTGACAATCAGGCGTATCGGCAGGTCGGCCGGGATGGTGGCAAAGCTGAATAGGCCGTGGTGGTCGGTGAATGTGGCGCGGTTGAACATCGGCAATTCGATGCGCGCGCCGGCGATTGGGATGTCACCGGGGCCTTCGACACGGCCAACCAAGGTGACGGCGGGGGCGGAGTGGAGGATGAGGGGTTGTTTGACATATTTGCTGTCTGGTTCGGGGCGAGGCTGGCGCACGAGCAGCCGTAAGAAGAAAGCCGGACGAGGAATGGCATGCAGCGCGATCCAAGTTTCGGCCGAAATTGCCTCTAAATCCACCTCCATCTCTTCATGATCCATCGCGGCTAAGGCCAATTCCCCCAACAAGCGGTGCGCCGCCGCCGGGTCATCGGCCCAAGTTGAGACCAGATAGCGTACGGAAAACTGACTGGGTGTCCGCCGCCCAGTGCTGGCCGGCGGCGTAGGCAACAGCTCCAACAGATACAAATTGACGCCAGCCCCGGTAGTCTTGTCGGCCGGCGGCACAAAAGAAACGGTGACTGTGCCCAGGGTCTTGTTCACCCAGTCTTGCAGAAGCTTGTCGGTATGCTCGATCATATCACGTTTAACGCGCGTTTAAGCAGTTGCTACTTGGCTCCAACATAAGGCGCAAACTCCGACGGTTGCCATTTAGGCAGATGAAAAGGTTCTGATGGGAGCCGAATTCTCGGTTCGACCACTTCCATCAAAACATATAATACCACCAAATCTGCTTTAATTGTGCAATGAAATGGAATTTTTGGCTGCCAATTTTTACACGTCTCGCCTGTAAATGATTTTACACTTAGGGCGCTCTGCCGGTGATGGGCTTGCCGGCTGGAACTGGCGTCAGATTATCGGAGCCTCTTAAGGAAGTAGATCGAGCGCGCCCCATGAGGCCGGATTGCGGTATTGCCGGGTGGCGATGTGAGACACCATCACTTCCTGGATGGCTTGGCCTGCCCGGTCGTTGTCTATGGCGTTGAGGGCTGCTCCCAGGCGTAGATGGGGTTGCGGCGTCAGGTTGAGATTGGCCCAGGGAATGGCTGCCTCCAGGGTGTAGCCTTCGGCGACAGCGCGGGCGGCGACGGTTACCGACTGTCCCGGCTCGGCGATCCATTGCCCGGCGGCGTTGCCACGAAAGCGGGCGGAGGCGGGGAGGATGGCGCTGAAGTCGCCGGGCGAGAGTGATATTTGCCAAACGGCTGATGTCAGCCGGGGGCTACGGGCGGCATAGTCGCCATCAAGTTGGATTTCCACGCTGTCGCCCTCATACAGCCGTTCGCCGGTTTGCATCTGAACGTGCCGGTCATCGGTGACGCTGACCGCCAGGTAGAGGTTGGCCGTGTCCCAAGCGAGTTGCCAACGCGCCGTCAAATCAAGCCGGGCGTCCCAATCAGGGGCGGCGTAGACGATATGGTCGGAGAGGTAGAAAGGCGCGCCGGGCCAATCGGCGAGGTCGCCATCTATCGCAGGCGGCGTCTGACGACGGGCGGCGGTGATGAGGAGGGGGGATTCGGCCGAATCCATCCCCAGTGTTGTTGGGGTTAGTCTCACCGGCGTCGGCAAGGCGGCCTGGCCGGCGGCCCGGCGAGGATCGAGGCGACCCACATACAGCAGACCGACGATCAGGCATATTCCCAGAGTGATTGCCAGGCCGCGCCGCACCGGCGCCGACTCTGGCAGCCAGAGGCGGGCAAACATCCCGCCTACACGCGCCAGCAAAGCCGGGCCATCCAATAATTCGATAGGCTTGGCGTGCGCCCAATCGCGCGCGGCGCGTGAGATGCGTCCGGACGTGACCAAAACGGCCGAATCGGCGCCGCTGTGCACCATCACGCCGTAAAGATCGCGCACGGTGGCTTGCCCGACTGTGCCCCGGTAGCGCTTGCATTGCACCACACAGGTCTGGCGACCTTTGTGGAGGAAGAGATCAATGCCCTGGTCGCCCGAATTGGGGGTGGTGAAGACGTCATAACCTTGTTGGGAAAAGAAATGGCCGACAAAGCGCTCAAACTCAACAGGACCGAGTTTTTGCAGCGAAGCCAGGTCTCGGATTCGGCCGAAATGTCGTCTTTCTTCCGCCGTCAGGCGTAAGCGCACCTGTCCCACCAATGCCACAAATTAATCCTTGGAACAAACGTGCGCCCATTATAACCAAAATAGCCGCCAAACGTAACTACCCGGGTTGTGGCCCCAGGCAGCAGGGTGATGACGCCGGCGATATGGCTTAGGCAATGACGCGCTTGGGTTATACCCGGCTCAGCGCATCAGGTTGATGGCGGCGGACTAGGGCATTTACGATGCGTCCCAGTCTGGAATGGCGCAAGGCTCCGCCCACAGCTTGCCCATCACGACGTCAGCCAGGTTTTCGTGGATACTTATCGCCGCGTTGGCGGTGCGAACGGCCAGGAGTAACAGGTCGTCTTCATACGGCTGTTGGTTCATGGCGTCCATCTGTTGCTTCAGCGCAGCGATGCTTAGGCGCGGCAGGCTTGACTTTGACTTATGGCGCCGCAAGATCGGGATGATGATGTCCGCCAGGCGGATGCTCAATTCTTGCTGTTGCTGCCGGCCAAGATAACCCACGACTTCAGGGGTTGTGGTTAACTCAATGAAGATCATGTTAGCCAGTGTAAAGCGCACCCAGGCCTCCCAGGTGGCGCCGTTGGCAGCTTGGGTAAAGCGTTTGACGGGAATCGGGAGAATAGACTGGAGAAATTCGGCCGAATCCTCCTCATCCTCTTCTTCCTCATCCTCTTCTTCTTCCCAGGATGTTGGGCGGTTGTTTATAGTCTCCCAAATACTCGCGATCAGCCAACTGACGCCGTAGGTTGCCACATATACCAGGATCGCCCCCTCAAATAGCGTCAGGGGCAGCCAACGCTGTAGCACCCAGGCCAGCCCCAGCCCCCAAAGTAGCGCCAGCGCCAGGCCCAACAACAACACCGCAACGACAAGGCCGATAATCACTATCGTACTCAGAATAGAACGAGCAAAGCGCATAATCTCTCACTCCGTCACGGGCAATCAGCCGCCCAACAGTTTCCGGCCACCGCGGCGGCCGGACCGTTTCCAGAAGCCTGGACCGCCGGCCCTTAGTCAACCGTCTCTGCTACGGCGCGTTACGCTGCCGGTAGCCAACTGTACTTGTAGCCGACATCTTCCAACGCCTGCGCATAACGCGTCAAGCGTAAGGGACGAAATGTGTCTACCATCACCGCCAACTCCTCCGTGCGCTCTTTGCCAATCGAAGCCTCATACGTGCCCGGATGCGGACCGTGTGGAATCCCGTTCGGGTGAATGGTCAGGGAAGCGCGCTCGATCCCCTTGCGCGACATGAAGTTGCCTTCGACATAATAGAGCACTTCGTCCGAATCCACGTTGGAATGGTTGTAGGGCGCAGGAATTGACAGCGGGTGATAATCAAACAAGCGCGGGACAAATGAACAGACCACAAAGCCCGGCCCGTCGAAGGTTTGGTGCACTGGCGGCGGTTGATGAATCCGGCCTGTGATGGGCTCAAAGTCGCCGATGTTGAAGGCATAAGGCCACAAATGACCGTCCCAACCCACCACATCTAACGGGTGATGCGTGTAGAACAGGCTGGTAATCACTTCACGGGCTTTAACGCGCACTTCAAACTCGCCCTGTTCATCGAAGGTGAGTAGCTCAGCCGGTGCGCGAAGATCGCGTTCACAGTAGGGGGAGTTTTCCAGAAATTGACCGTAATGATTGATATAACGTTTGGGCGGCTCGACGTGACCGTATGCCTCGATGACCAACATGCGCTGTTCGACTGCCGCATCCGGTACAATGCGCCAGGTCACACCGGTTGGCAGGACCAGATAGTCGCCCGGTGTGTAAGGCAGCACGCCGAATTGGGATTCCAGGCGGCCTGTGCCTTCATGGATGAAAATGACCTCGTCGCCGTGGGCAAATTTGTACCAATAGGTCATGGCTTCGGTCGGTCGGGCCACGTAGAGCACGACATCCGAGTTGCCCATCAACGGCAGTCGTCCGGACACAGCATCACCGCCCGCCGCAATTTCGGCCGAACGCAAGTGGTGTGGATAGAGTTCATGCCTCTCGGCGTAAGGGATGTCTACCCTGGCATGCAACGCCACGCGCTGAACCTGAGTGGGCGGGTAGATGTGGTAGAGAATGGATTGTATCCCGGCAAACCCGTGAATACCCATCACCTCTTCGTGATACAACTCCCCGGTCGGCCGGCGAAATTGGGTGTGACGTTTGCGCGCCACCTGACCAAGTGTGTAATAGTGTGGCATGTGGCTGCTCTCCTTGCGTTGTCGGCCTAAAGATTACCGCGCAGCGCCTGTTCGCGTTCTATGGATTCAAACAGGGCTTTGAAGTTACCCTGACCAAAACCCCGGCTGCCGTGCCGCTCAATCACTTCATAGAAGACGGTCGGCCGATCTTGTACCGGTTTGGTGAAGATTTGCAGCAGATAACCGTCGTCGTCTCGATCTACCAGAATACCCAATTCGGCCAATTTGTCCACCGGCTCGTTGATCT
>JAYRVN010000317.1:0-14112 GCA_041918535.1 Chloroflexota bacterium | reverse complement strand
CGTGACATGACGAGGAGCTAAACCAGGTCGTTGCCGGGTTGAATGAGATGGTTGCCTGTGAGGAGCGGGTCTTATCCAGATCAGGCGCGGCATTCTCGACAGGAATACCGCGCCTGACGGTTAGTTTTTCGGCCGAATCGTGAACAGCATCCCATCGCCCCGTCCATACACCTCCGGGAAGTAAAACTCTTGCGCTGAGGGTGGGATGACGTGATACTGGCCGGGAGTGGCAGCGCGCACCAGGTAGACATATTCATAGGTGCCGGCGGGAAGAAAATCGGCCGAAATTACCACTTTCTCATCCCGCAACTCCACATGGTTGAAATACCACCAGCCCCAACCCCGCGTGAAATAATCTTCGATAGACAGCGGCGTTTCATATAACGACGGCGCGCCTACCTGTTGACTGGTCAGCAGCGAGGTATCCACCGCTTCCAACCCGGCCGGCAGCCAATCTTCAATCAGCGCATAATGCAACGTGGCCGGGGCTACAATCGTCAGCCGCGCCAGGAAGGTTTGTCCCTGCTCGACCTCGGTGATCGGCGTTGCCCGGTCGGCCGGATCGAAGTATTGGCGTGAGACAATGATGCCCTGGTTGAGCGCCGACACCTGATCCACCGGCAAGGACACCCGCAAATGGGTGGTGTAGTAAAGATTGCCGGGGCCGTCGCTGCGTCCAATCGCCAACCGGTTCAACTGGTCGGTGAACAGGTCGGTTATCGGCACGCGCAACTCCAACCGCTCGCGCACAGTGGCCGGCGTCGCCGTGGCGCTGCCCAACAGCTTGCCGTTAAGCGCCACTTCATATTGGAAATCGGGCTGCAACTCACCGGAAACCGTCAGCCAATCCGCCAGCGCCAACAGGCTCCAGGCGGTCTCTTGCGTACTCAGCCAACGCCCGTCGGTGCGGTGCGCCATTAGCCAGCGCACCCCATTCGCCAGCAGCGGGTTCTGCGGATCGAGTTGCGCCAACATGTTGACCACAATGGCCGTTGTGCGTGTGTCCGACCCCCAGTTCCAGTAATCCCGTTCCGTTTCTTCCCAGCTTACGCCGGTGGCTGAAACGGCCGCCCGGCTGATCACATCTGCCAGCAAGGTTGCCACGCGGGGGTCTTGGGCGTCGGTCAAAGCCAGCGCCTGGGCCAACCACGCCTGGGCATCCAGGTCCAGGGAGGCGCGACTTTCGTAAAGCGTATTCAAGAAATTGGTGGGGGCGACATCCACCTTAGCCAGCACATACAGCAAGAAGGCTTGCCGGTTGAGCTTGAAACGCCCGTTCAATTGCTCAACCTCGCGCAAATGTTGGCGCAGATAGCCGGCCCCGCGGGTCACGGCGTCGGCGCTGACGGTGTAGCCCGCGTTCCGGGCTTCGTGTAAACCCCACACCACATAGGCGGTGATGAGCGTGTCGGTCTGGTCGCCCTCCCACCAGGGCCAGCCGCCGTTTTCGGCCTGACGCGCGTAAAGCTTTTGCAAGGCCACCGCCACTTGATCCGCCAGATCGGCTTCGAGCTGCGGATCGCTCAGGCCGGCGGCTTTGAGGGCGCGGGTCGTGATGACGTTGGGCAAGAACTTAGAGACGATTTGCTCGGTACATTCATAAGGGTAATGCGCCAGGTAGTCCAGACCGTCGGTCATGGCGGCTGCCAGCGACGGCGCGACGGTGACGGTCGTTTCGCCCTCAGTCAAAGTGAAGCCGGGGAGAATCGGCAAGCCGATGGATTCAACCGCCACGCCGCCATCCAACAGTTGGCCGGAAGTGCCGACCGTTTCCGGCACTTCATAGCGATAGACGGGGATGCCCTGCCCATCCAACGTGCCCAGCGGCGGCCGGCTGGCATCCGCATAGTCGGGGCTTTGCGCCGAGAAGACCATATCCACACGCTCCACCTGGTTGATCACCACGTCCCAGGTGACGAGCGCCTGTTGATGGGCCGGCACGGTGACGACTTTTTCGGCGGCGTCGGCCAGGGTTGCACCCTCAGCTTCCAGTCGGGCGGTAACCGCTTGCGGCTGGTCGGTATTGTTATGCACCAGAGCGCTGACGCTGGCGCGGTCGTCTGGTATGAAGAAGCGCGGCGTATTGGGGCTGATCAGCACGGGCAGGGTGGAGACGAGATCGCTGGTAGCCTGTCCTACACGCGTGTCCTGAGTGACGGCGCGCACGTCCATCCGCCAGGTGGTCAGGTTATCCGGCAAGGTGACGGTGACTTCGGCCTGGCCGTTGGCATCGGTGGTGAGTTGCCCTTGCCAGTAGGCGGTGTCGGGGAACTCCTGCCGGATGTTGATAATGCCGGATTCGCCGCCGCCGCCGCCGCCGCCTTTGAATTGCTCTTGCAACTCCTGATTGAAGCCGTCCATGCTCAGGCCGAGCAGCAAGGAGGTGCGCACGCTGAGCCAGCGGGTGCTGTAAAAGAAGTCGAGGGCTGCCGGCGCGTTGGGGTTGGCCAGGCTGAGAACGGAGAGGTCAACCAGCGCCAGCGATAGTTCCGCCTGGGCCGGTTGGCCGGCGGCGTCGGTGACGCGCACGCTGTAGGTGACATCATCGCCCGGCCCGGCCTGGGTGGTGTTGGGTTGAATGTCTACGGTCAGGGCTTGCCGGCTGCGCTCGACGGTAAATTGGGTGAAGCCAATCTTGAAATCAGGGTAGGGGTTGAAATCGTCTATGCCTTTAATGATGAGGGCGGAGACGAAGACATTGGGGGCCATGTCGGCGGTGATGGGCAGGCTGTAGAGGGTGCTGTTATTGGTGAGGGGGACGACGGCGTAGGTTTTGATGTGGCCGCGTTCGACGGTGACAAGGGCGGTGGCTTCTCCCTGGAAGGGGCTGGCGATGAGAATTTCGGCCGAATCTCCCGGCCGGTAACTCTCCGCATCCGCCACCAGCGTGAACGCATGATCATTCGACTGTTGCCAGGCCACATACGCCTCATCCGCCACCCAGACATAAGCTGAGGCCAAATTCTCGCGCCCCTGCGCGTCCGCCGCCCGCACATATGCCTTATACACCCCGCCGGCGACCGGCGTGAACGTTACCAGCCCCGTCCCGTCCGCCCCCAGCGTGATCGTCGTGGTCAACACCCCTTTCTCTTGCACCTCGCTGCGCCAGATAGTCTGGCCGAGTTCATTCTCTTCTTGCACAGATAGCCAGCGCCGTTCGACAATATTCACGGCTACCGTCTGACCAGGTTTCGGTTCGGCGTCCCAGGTGAGCGCCACCAGATCGAAACTGGTCGGTTGCCCGGCCACGCCGACATACGTCGTCGGTCGCACGCCCGGATACACCTGACCGGCATGGACCACAACCGACGTTCGCCCACTGACGGCGTTTTGAGCCAGATCGGTGACGGTGGCTTCAACGGTCAGTTGGCGACTGCGGCCTGCTTCGCCCAATTCGGCCGGTATCTGGAAGTGGAATTGGCCGTCGGCGTCGGTTAGGGTGTCGCCGCCGGCGATGAATTCGATGGGTTGATAGAAGGAGTCATTGTAGTAGGCGCTCTCCTGACTCACGTCGTAGAATTGATAACGGTTGTAATCGCCGCCGGGAGAGAAGAAGTAATCCTGGGCACTAACGTACCAGTCTACCCGACTGTTGACGACGGCGCCGCCGGAGAAAAAGCGCGCCGCGCCGGACGCGTCAATTGTATCGCCGGCCGACACATGGGTTGGGGTCGCCTGCACGTCCACCTGGAAAGTCGGCTTGCGATATTCAGCCACATCGAAGTAACCGCCGCCCACGTAAACCGGCCCGGTGTCTTGCATGACCTGCACCGAGATGCTGTATGTGCCGAGGGTGGCTTCGTTGTCGAGTTCGAGCGGGATTTCAAAGGAGCCGTAGGGGGATAGTAGCAAGGTATCATCGAAAATGGTGTCGGTGTAGGAGCTAACCTGCACGGAGACGGACTCGAAGTCGGGCAGGTTGTAGCGCAAGTCGTCGTTGAGGCGCACGACCCCCTTGATGTGCACCGGCTGGCCGGGGCGGTAGAGAGGACGGTCGGTGTAGACGTAAGCGGCAGGCGCGTTGGGCTGCAGGTAGTAATCGGTGTTGATGCCGAAGTTGTAGGGTTCCACGCCTTGTTCCCAGTTATTGATGGCGGCGCCAAAGATGGCGGGATCGTCGGTGATAGCGTAATAGAGATGTTCCCAATCGGCCGATAAAGTTAACCCCGCCTGGTAAATCAAGCCCGCGCTATCGGTCACGCCGCTGAACACCGTTTCTTGCGTGTTGTCGTAGAGCGTCACCTTCACCCCGGCCAGCGGTTGGCCGCTATCCAGGTCGGTGAGCCAGATCAAGGCCTCGGAGGCGGTGGTTTTGAGGGTGAGGTTGGCGTTTGCCAGCACGATAGGTTGGGTGTTCAGATAGCGTTGCTGGTTGTAATGGGGCGCTTGTGGCGCGTCGAGCGTGAGGTAATAGAGGCCGGGCGTGAGGTCGTTGAGCGTGAAAGAGGTATAGGCGAGGACATTGGATTCGGCCGAAACCGCGCGTTTTTCCTCCCACAGCCGTTGCCCGGCCGGCGGCGTGAAGTTATTCCGATCGATCCGGTACGTATACACATCGTCTAATTCCGCCAGCGTCAACCGATATAACTGCACTTCCACCGAGTCCACATTGCGGTACGAGACCCAGGCGGTATTGTCGCCGCCTTGTCGGTACAACGATAAGGGTCCGGGGAAATTAAAGGCGGCCAACGGCTCACGCAGCGGCGTGTTGAAACGCACCACCGTCTCTTGAGCAATCGGGTTGCCGTAAACATCCGCCATACCCGCCGCAATGCGCACCGTATAGGCAGTGGATGGGCTCAAGCCGTAAAAGGTCAGGCTGTTGTCCCAGGGGCCATATTCCCCGTTCACATCGCCGCGAATGGCCGGAGTGATGGTCACTTTGCCCTTCAACGTCGCCACATCCATCGGCGAGGCAAAGTAGATAGTGAACGCATTCGGGAAATAGCCCGGCGTTTCCCCGTCGGCCGGAAAGGTGTTGACGATGGCCGGCGCGGCCACCGTTGCGGCGCGCCACAGGAACGGCTTGTCCAGCCGGCCGCCATGCGCCGATTGCGCGGTGACGTCAACTTTCAGCGTATAGAGCGTGGCCAGGGCCAACCGGGTGGTCGGCGTGATGGTCACGGTCCGGTAATCGTCGTCCCAATGAAAGGTTAAAGGCGCTGCCCCGCCGCCTTGCGCCGTCAGCGATACGGCGCTCTGCGTGGTTTCCGGGTCCATTGCCTGGGGGAAACCGAGCTGGAAGCTTTGTTCCAGCGGTAAATTTTCAAAATTGTCATAGGGATAATCGGACAGGCCGGGCAAATTCAGGAAGCCGAACGTCGGCGGGGCGACGGTGAAGCGGCTGGTATAATCTTCCGCCATGACGGCCCCGGTGGCGCTCAGGCTGTTAACGGTTGCCTGGTCAATGCTGAGCGTGTAGGTTTGGCCGTTGATGAGGGGGGAATTCGGCCGAAAAATATACACCGACGTATTCACCCACTCACCCTCGCCCGGCGTCTCCGGTTCCAACGTCAAAGGACTTGCCAGACGCGCCTTCTCCGCTGCCGTCAACAGCGGCACAACCGGACGATTGAAAATAACCGTCACCGTTGAATCCGGGTTGATTCCTTCCGTATCCGGCGCGGGAGATACCTGACTAACCAGAATATCGCCGATAGTGCCGAACTCCAGCGTCAAACCTTCCAACAGATTAGCTCCCAGGGCGCTGGCCGTCGTGGGCGCGAGCTTGGCGCGATAATGGCTGTCCGGCTTGAGCGGAGCTTGCGCCTGGAAACGTAAGATGCGGGGTTGCGGCCACGTGATGGCTCCCGCTATCGGCGCGTCGTTGCCATCCAGCAGTTGAAAAGCTTGCGCCGTCGCCGCCTGGTTCATCGGTTGATCAAAATAAATCTCCAGATGACCATCCAGCCCCAGCTCTTCGCCGGGCGCCGGGTTGCGACCGATCACCTGCGGCGCAATTGCCGAATCATCCTCCAAGGGCACCAAGCCGAAACCGACCGGCGTAGCGGTAGGCGTGGGCTGGGGCGGCAAGGCTGTCGGTGTCGGCGGCTCTTGTTCACGGCGGCAACTGATACTGATGGCGAACAGGACAATGAGTAAGAGACTAAAGAGGGGGCGCCACATTTTCGAGGTCATGAGATTCTCCCGTGCGCGCTAGGCGATGGTTTGACCATTCTTCACCTGAAGACCTATCAGGGTCTTCTCCAAAACGTCAAATCCGGCTGATTGGTTGGACAGCCGACAAGCTACTGCGCCAGCCTATTGCCACACCATATAGTTAATCATACCACGAATGACGCCGAGAAAATCAACTTTCGCGCGCCGATTGACCGACGCGGGCCAGGCGTTATCCCCAGCGCCACAAGGCGACGCCGGCGAGAAAACGGCAGCCGGCCGCGACGAATAAGGCTGTGGTTAGCCCGACCTGGTGCGCCAGCCACGGGCCGGCCAGCGACCCCAGTAACATGGCGGCGTACAAAGCCAGGGTATGCCAGGCCAGATAGGCCGGCCGGTTAGCGGCCGGCGCCTGATCCAACACATAATTGCCCAGCGCGCCGCCGGCAATAGACCAGGCGATGCCCCCTATGATAGAGGTGAACAGGTAAAGTTGCGGGCCGTGTGACAGGCCAAGGAAGAGCGGATAAAGGCTCATGCAGATCACCCCTAGCGCCAGGGCGCGCTGGTTGCCCCAATGACCGGTCAGCCGCGCCAATTGCGTTGAGCCGATAAACAAGGCGGCATAAAACACGCCATTGCCCAGGCTGAAAAATTGGTCGGACAGATGCAGAACGTTCACCACGTAAAGCGGGAAAAGCGGGATCGCCAGGAATTGGCTGGCATGAAAGCCAAAAAGCAACACAACGACCAGGCCAAAGCGTCCACGCACCGCTTCCAGCGGGATAAATCGCTTCCAGCGCCGGGCATAGGTTAAAAAGCGCAAACCCACACCGCTGCGCGAATCAGCCCACAGTCGCCAGGCTCCCGGCTGTTCCCAATCGTTGATGGCAGCCTGGTTCAGCGTAGTTGATGGCTGTTCCTCCGGGGCCGGCCGCACAAACCAGAGGTGGAGCGTACTCAAGGCGGCCCCCAGGCAACCCAGGCCAAAAACAACCTGGTAGCCGGTGATGAAAGGCAAGCGCTTCAGCACCACCCCGCACAAGAGGGAAACCAGAATGGACATGAAGGCCAAGATCGCATTGCGCCGGCCGACCACATAACCGCGCCACGCCTCCGGCACCGCCGCCGCAAACAGGCCGTTAAAGCCAATCGCCAGAATGGTTCCCGGCGCGCTCATGATAAAGGCCAAACCGATCAGGCTGTGTACTTGTTGTGGGGGTGTCAGGAGCCAGGGCAGGAGGATCCACGGCAGGTAAAACAAGCGATGCCAGACGGCCGCCCAAAAGACGATTGGCCCCAGAGGGCGACCGGTGAGCCGGCGTCCGGCCGGCAGGGCAATGATGAGCGCAACGATGGCCGGGGCAGCGTTCAGTAAGCCGACTTCAAAGCCGGTGGCTCCTTGCCGGGTGGCAAAAATAGCCACAAAGGCGATGGATGTCCCATTCAAAACTCCGAACCAGGCGACATCCAGATAGAGGTGCAGGAAATTGCGCCGGTATTCAGGTGGAATGACCCGGCGCTGACGTTTGGATAACGGTAACATGCTACATCCTTAGACAAAAAGAAGGCGACATGGAAACGTCACCCCGGATCAAGTATCCCTGTAATGCTTGGTCTCTGTCAAATCAGACCTGCTCTGACCGCCCGACGCCGCAACCCTTATCTTGAAGTTCGCCCGCTCGCCATTATCTTGACGTGGGGTTGTAAAGTACAACGACAACCCGTTATAATGGGGGGTAGAGGTAGGCGACTGGAGCGAGCATGGACATTGTTGAACATATCGCGGGCCAACTGAAAGAACCCAATAGTGAGCAGATCACGCGCGTGGTAGCGGCGATCGGGTCGGAGGCGGCGCTGACGCTGCTGGAACGCACGCTGGCATTGGAGGCGGCGGAGGGCATGCTGACGCGTAACGGGCAGCGGCGCACGCCGGGAGGCGTTTTCTTCAAGTTGGTGGAGGAAACGGTCACGCCGGAGCAGTGGTTAGCTATTCGGCATGGCGGGTTGTATGCCTGGGACGATCGGCTGGCAGACCTGGAGCAATTCACCAAGCGGGATGTAGGGCAGGGGCAGGTGCGGGTGGAAGTGACGGGGACACTACCACGCGTGCAGCGACGGCATGGGGTGGTGGTGGGTTTGCTGGCTGCCCCGCCGCCGCCAGTGGCGACGGTTTTGCCGCGGCCGCCGCGGGGTTATGTGGCGGTTTTGCTGCCGGAGTGGTTGTGGGATCGTTTCGGCCGAATCGGGGTCCCTGTTCTCATTCGTGGTTGCGCCATCGCTGATCCCGAACTGGATGGCGTGCTGGTCGTGCTAGGCGACCATGTGCAAGTCTATCGGGAAAAACGGGAAGCCTGAGCGCCGCCAACCGGCGGCGTGCTTTTTATCTGAATAACGTGGCGCTGCGCTAGAGCGCCAACCACCTGACACACATAGGCCGGGCAGCCTAATTTTGCTGCCCGGCCTCTTTCTTTTTCCGTCGGCCCCCCCCCGGCGGCCATACCCCGCCGCCGACAACTTGAGACAAACTAGCGTCGGCCTGAGACTTTTGGCGCGCCGGGCATGTTATCCTTGTGCTTAGTGAAGCAACCCATACTCACAACTAGAAGGAGAACTACCATGCAACGCTTCCCCCTGATTCTCATCGCGCTCATCGTCCTGGTCGCCATTGCCGCCGGTAATGCCGACGCCTTTGTCAAGCTTGGTTGCAGTTGGCCGGACGCCAGCCACAACTATGACAAGCACACGCTGGGCAACGCCTGGCAAACGGCCGTCTCGAACGGCTCCGTGCAGTGGAATAACGTCACCCCATCCTCCTTTACCTGGACCGCCCAGGATAGCGGCGGCAACGACATCACTTTTGGCGCTGTGGATGGGTCGGGCAGCATTCTGGCCGTCACCACCACCACCTGTGTGCTGGGCGTCATGGTTGAGGCCGATATCGCCTTCGACAACGCCGAATCCTGGTATAAGGGCACCGGCACGCCGGCGGCCGGCCAGTTTGACGCTTTCTCGGTGGCCGCCCATGAGTTCGGTCACGCCTTGGGACTGGACCATACTAATCTGAGTTGCAGCGGCCTGCCCAAGACAAAGCCCACCATGTGCCCGTCTATTGCGGCCACCGAAACTTTCGGGCGCACCCTGCACTCCGACGACAAAGCGGGTCTCAATGATATGTATCCATAAGCTCATAGCCCACCGCTGATTTATCCGCTTAACCACTTTACCTGAACCTCTAAACACGACCCAAGGAGCTTGAAATGACCCGCTTACACCGTATTTTCTCTGTCCTGCTGTTAGGTTTGACCCTTGTTTTGGCGACGGCTTGCGCCCGCCAGGTCGGCTTCCACGCCAGCTACGCCGCTATGAGCTTTGACGAACGGCTGGCCCGGGCCGAGGCTATTTTCACCGGAACTGTGATGGAAGTGTCGGCCACACGCTGGAATCAGGATAGCGGCGATTACTGGCAAGATGTAGATGCCCAGGGTGAGCAGGTGCGCCAGGCGCTGCCCTTTTACACGGTGACCCTGGCTCTGCGCGAAACGCTGGCCGGCGCGTTAGCCGACAAGTTTGTGACGGTGACGATTCTAGGCGTCAGCCCGCGCGCCGCCGGTTTTGATAGCGCCGAGCGCCCCTTGCAGGTGGGCGATGACGCGGTTATTCTGGCTCGCCAGACGGAACTGACCTGGCGCGACGGCAGTCGACTGGTCTGGTACTTGCTGGGCGATCCGTCCGAGTCGTATCTGGTCAAGAGCGCCGACGGCCTCTATCGCCTGCCGGGCGCGGTCGAGGGCCTGACCCAGGCCGCGCTCACGGCGCAGATAGCCCAACAACGCGCCGAGACGCGTTAGCCGCCGGCGTTTATAGCGATTTTAGGCAGACCTTGGGCGCCAAACGGCGTCCAAGGTTTTTGGCTATCATAGGCCGCCGCGAACAGTTTAACCTGTCACCGCAACCACCCATACGCCGGCAGGCTGAAACGTCCCCCGCTCCATCTGTTTGGCTGCCATTGTCCGCGCAACCGGTTGGCCTGACACGCCCTTCCTGATAACATCATGCCTATGGCCTGGCCGAAAAGGCCGGCCGGACGTTCGGAGCAAGGCGAAGTATGAGTGACGAAAAGAGTTTGACGGTAATCGAACAACGCGAGGTTGTTTTCTATGGCGACGAATTGACCGCGTTTCGTGTCGAGGATGGGACGGTGTATGTCCCGATTCGGCCGATTTGCGAGCGGTTGGGCGTGGATTGGTCCAGCCAGCGCCAACGTATCCACCGTGACGCCGTCCTATCCAAACATTTTGTGGTTGTAACAACCACGAAATCGGGGCGCGGCAATCCCAATATGGCGGCTTTGCCGTTAGACTATCTGAACGGCTGGCTGTTCGGGATCAACGCCAGTCGCGTCAGCCCGGATATTCACGACCGCCTGGTGCGCTACCAGGAAGAGTGTTACCGGGTCCTGGCCGAGGTGTTCCAACAGCAGCGGGTCACGGCCGCGCCCACCGTGCAGGATATGGATATGGATGAGTTGCTGCGCACCGGCGACACCCCGGAGGCGCAAGCCTACCGCATGGCCCTGGCTATCGCCAACATCGCGCGCCAGCAACTCGTCTTCCGCTATCAGCTAGAAGAGCAGGCCGGGCGTCTGGATGCGCATGAGCAGCGGCTGGAGATGATCGAGGCCACGCTCGGCGATCCGGTCCGTTACATCACCGCCGCCCAGGCCGGCCGCATCAGCCAGACGGTCAAAGCCATTGCCCTGGAGCTGGGCAAACGTAGCGGACGCAACGAATTCGGCGGCGTCTATGGCGAACTGTACCGACGCTTCGATATTGCCGGCTACCGCGAACTCCCGGCCGGGAAATATGAGGAAGCGCTGCGCTTTCTTGGGCAATGGTATGGCAGCCTGACCGACGGGGAGTTGCCTTTCTAGTCCCAGGGCTTGCCCCAAGAGAGGAAGGATGAGGCGGGATTCGGCCGAAACAACCCCGGATGTTTAACGGACGCAATACCGGTCGTTGACAGCGGATACGCGGTTTGCCGGCGGCTTATGTAGGCGCGCTTTGCGGGGCTCGAACCGATGCCCAAAACAAGCGATGAGCAAGATAGCCTTTGCGTGCGGGTTAGCTGTATGCTAATATTGGGGTATGTATCAAGTCGTTTTCACGCGCGAGGCGAGCAAAGCGTTCCGGAAATTACCTCAGCCGATTGCCTGGCAGGTACGAGATAAATTGACTCAAGTGGCGGCCGATCCTTATGCGTCACATCCTTTTGTCACTAAACTGCAAAATCGCCCCGGTTTTCGATTGCGGGTTGGAGATTGGCGGGTGATATACGATTTGCAGAAGGACAAATTGATTGTCCTCGTGCTGAAAATAGCCCCACGCGGGGAGGTGTACCGATGAACGTCCAGATTATTGTGCGCGATGGCAACCCGGAATGGGCAGTGATCCCGTACGAAATGTATGTACAGCTGGCTGAGGAAGCCGAGATGCTGCAAGATATTCGCGATTTTGACGCCGCCAAAGCGTTGCTGGAACGGGGTGAAGAAGAACTGATCCCCAGCGAAGTTGTCTATGCCATTATGGACGGGCAGAACCCGATCAAGGTGTGGCGCGAATATCGGCGCCTGACTCAGCAGCAATTGGCCGCTGCTGCCGGCATCAGCGCCGCCTACTTATCCCAAATCGAAACGGGCAAGCGTAACGGCGCAACCGCCGTCTTGACCGCGCTGGCGGCAGCGCTCCAGGTGTCTTTGGACGACATTGTGGCGGCGACAGAGAAGGAGGAGTAGGTTGCGGCGCGCCGGAGTGGTTCTCGTGACTGAAGGAGATCGGCCGAAACAGCCCCACCCATTTCACCCACCCGACATCGGCGCGCCAGACATGTGCCGGGGTTGGTTGATCATTGGTTAGTTAACAGGCATACCGTTTGGCAGTATTACCGTTCTGCGGTAATATGGGAGCATGATCAAGTCCTTCAAGTCGAGAGAGGCGGAGAAAGTATTTGGGCGTACCTTTTCACGCAAACTCCCTCAGGACATCCAGCGGACGGCCTATCGCAAGCTGGCCTATCTGCATTCGGCCAGGAAGTTGAAAGATTTGTTAGCGCCGCCTTCCAATCAATTGGAGAAATTGTCTGGCGATCGGGCCGGTCAATACAGCCTGCGCATCAATGATCAATGGCGCGTCTGTTTTGAATGGCGTGACGGCGACGCCTACGACGTAGAGATTGTGGATTACCATTAGCCGGAGAGAGAACGATGAACGATGAGCGAATTCCGCCGATGCATCCCGGCGAAGTGTTGTTGGAAGAGTTTCTGAAACCGATGAACATCAGCCAATATCAGTTGTCCAAGGCCCTGCACGTCTACCCACGTAAGATCAATGAGATCGTGCATGGGAAGCGTTCCATTACGGTAGATACCGCTTTGCGTCTGGCGCGGTACTTCGGCACATCGGCCGAATTGTGGATGAACCTGCAAGCTTTGTATGATCTAGAAAAAGGGCGGGATGAGATCGAGACCAGGGTTTTTGACGAAGTGGAACCTTTGGTCAGGCAAGCTGCGCCGGTTATGTTTTCCGGGTGAGGGGACCGCCGCGCCGGACATGAGCCGGGCTGGTTGGTCATTGACATTCTATGGAACGAGACCCATTTTACCGAGAAATAATCAAGCGGCTCAATGAGCAACTGGATGGTAATACATTTCAAGACTGCGCAGTAGATCTGTTGCGTGAGGCCTATCCGACACTGGTGCCTGTGCGTGGAGGATCTGATGCAGGAATGGACGGGGCAATCGCTGATGGTCAAGGCGAGCCCTTTACACTTGTCGCAACGACAGAAGAGGATGTCATTGGCAATTTAACGCATAACTTGACGGTTTATAAGAAGGAACACCAAAGACGCAAAGCAGTTCTGGCAACGTCGCAAAAATTATCACAGAGACGTAGAGAGAACCTAAATAAAAAGGCCAGGGAACTTGGTTTCATACTGGTCAACATTCATGATCAGTTCGACATAGCCAATCGCCTTTACCGCAACTCACGTTGGTGTCTCGAGTTATTGGGCCTCTCCGGCAAGCCCAGTGCGCTCTCCAAAATTCCGAAAAGCACTCGAATACAGTTGTCTCAGGGGCTAATAGGCCAGGAAGAAGCGTTTAATTGGTTGCGAGGACGTACAAGTGACACTATTTTAGTCGGTCAGCCTGCGGCTGGAAAGACAGCTTTGCTCAAACATCTGGTAGATGTCGAGGAGGGCGCCTATTTTGTTGTCAGTGCTGATTCGGCCGAAATCGCGTCAGAAATTCGCGCCAGGCGCCCCGTCACATTGATTGTGGACGATGCGCACATTCAGAGAGGCCTACTTGAGACTCTAAAACATTTGCGTTACGACATTGGGGCCAGTTTCACCATCGTTGCCTCAACCTGGCCAAGTTATCAACCAACCATCTCTACAACTCTCAATCTGACGAGTACAGATGTCTACCCCCTAGAGTTGTTGACGCGCGACCAAATCGTCGAAGTCATTCGAGGTGCAGGGCGAGGCGTCCCAGATGGTTTGATTCAGGAAATTGTTAATCAGGCAGAAGGCCGCCCTGGTTTGGCAACAACTCTTGCCCATCTGTTTCTCGTATCTGGTGTACAGGATATCATTGCTGGAGAAACCATTCATCAACTGATGTTGGAGGTGTTTGAAACACTTGCGTTAAAACAGCGTTCCGCCGCTATTCTGGCAGCTTTTGCCCTTGGGGGAACACGCGGGTTGTCAATAGATGTTGTTTCACAAGCATTTGGCATTCATTTTCTTGAAGTTAGAGAGATTGTTACCCAATTATACGACAGCGGCATTGTTTTTGATGCTTTACCAGAAAACATTTCCAACTGTAAATTTCTCGGTGATGGGTATTCGCACTCAAAATCAGGTCAGGCAAGGCTGAGAAAACCAGAGTTGCTGCCAACGACCATTCAACTCAGCTACTTTCAATAAGGCCAGACT
>JAYRVN010000316.1:0-9866 GCA_041918535.1 Chloroflexota bacterium | reverse complement strand
GGCGGGTTCTTCAAGAAGACTCTCCCAGGCAGGGAAGGCCAGCCAGCTGACCAAGACGGCGGCGGCGCGCGCCAACCAGGTTTGCCAGCGACGGGCGGGCCAGCCAATTGTCCAATGCAGCATCAAATAGGCCAGCGTAATGGGTGGCAGATAGAACCAGTTGCGGTCGGCAGCCGCCTGGCCGCCGCGCACGCCGGGCAAGAACTTGATCCATTCTCCAATCTCCACGCCGAGGGCGCTTAACCCCGCCGCCGGGTGGGGCAACCACACCAGCAGGTAGCCGAGCAAAATGAGAGTAAAGCCCAAGGGCTGCCAAAACGCGGCCGGACGGCGAGGCATATTTATCCTGTAGCGGGGGAGTCGGTGGTTGTGACTTCAGGCGGGTTGGTTGAGCCGGCGGGCCGACCGCGCTCTTGCTGGCGGAGGGTTAGGCGCATGGCCTGGCGTTGGATAGCTTGCTCAAACAACTGGCGCTCCTCCGGCGTTTCCGGGCGCAGGGGCGGCGCCGGGGCCGGTCGTCCTTCAGAGTCGAGGCCAACGTAGACGATGTAAGCCGTATTGGTATAGGCGATTTCACCAGTGACCACATTTTCGGCCGAAACCACTACCCGCGTTTCTATCGAAGTTCGCCCTACCCACGTCACCGCCGCCTCCACCATCACCAAATCGCCGATGTGCACCGGCGCGCGAAAAGTCATCTGGTCTACCGTTACCGTAACCACCGAGCGGCGGGCGTGCTTACTGGCCGCCATGGCTCCGGCTTCATCGCACAATTTCATGATCAGACCGCCATGCACATTGCCCTGCACGTTGCCGTCGGCCGGCCCCATGAGTTGGGTTAAGGTGATGCGCGATTGCGCGGGACTCTTTCCGGGAAGTGGGGGGATAGTCATAGCGAGTGCGGGTTGTTCAAGGTAAGACGGCTCCGCTCAACGTTCTAGCAGCGTTTCATATACTTTGAGCAGTTGTCGAGCCGCCTTGCGCCAGGTGAAATGGTGCGCCTGAACAGCGCCGGCGCCCACCAACCGGGCGCGGCGCGGCGCATCTAGTAACAATCGGTGGATGTTTTCGCTCCAGACAGCCTGCTCATGGGGCGAGAGCAAGAGACCGGCCTCGCCCACAACTTCCGGCAAACTGGAGACATTGGCGGCAATGACGGGCACACCGCAAGCCATCGCTTCCAAGGCCGGCAAGCCAAAGCCTTCGTAGAGGCTGGGGAACAGGAATAAGGCGGCGGCGCTGTAAATGGCCGGCAGGTCGGCATCCTCCACAAAACCAGTCAGCACGACTCGTCCCGTCAAGCCCTGGGCCTCAATTTCAGCCAGAATGTCATCATAGAGCCAGCCTTTGCCGCCGACAATGACCAGATTATGCGGCCAGTTATGGGCGATGGGCTTGAAGGCGCGGATCAGGAATTGATAGTTTTTGCGCGGTTGCAGCGTGCCGACGGCAAGCACGTAAGGAGCAGCGCCTAGCCGGTATTTTTGACGCATGGCGGTAAGGCGTTGGGGATCGGTTATCGGCCGAAAATGCTCATCTACCCCGCTATACACCACCGTGATCTTCTCCGGCGATACATCCCATAAAACGATCATATCCTGTTTGGTGGCAATCGAATCCGCCAAAACATGCGTCGCCCGCTGCACCGACGCCGGCACAACCCGGTTCAAATAGCGCACCAGCGGGGCCGGGTACACTTCCGGGTAATGCACAAAAGAGAGATCGTGCACTGTCAGTAAGGTCGGAATGCCGCCGCTGACCGGCGGCAAAACGAAATCGGGCGAGTGAAAGAGGTCCAGCCGACCGGTCACCCATTGCACCGGCAACGGCAGACGCGCGCGATACCACAAGCGATAAAGCCATTGTTCACTGAGCGGGGCCGGCACATGGCGTACCCGCTCTGTCTGGGGCAACGGTTGTGATGTCGGCAACTGGGCCGGCGGTTTGGCTGAGAACAACAGATAGTCAATCGTAGGCGTCAGGGCGACTAATGCTTGCACCAATTCGCGCGTATATCGGCCGATACCGCCGCCTTGCGTCAGGGCCGATGTGACATCAATGCCAATCCGATAAGAGCGCTGCGCCACTCTATTGGGAGACATCGTTGTAGGTCCAGTAACGATTGGCGAAAAAGTTCCAGAACATCACAATTGCCACGGCCAACGCCAGCGCCAGGTTAGAACCCAAACGATCGGCCTGAGTGGCCGCCAACCTCAAACTTTCCAGCAGATTGGTGAATAGATGGCGCGTTAGGGCGATCACCGGCAGGCGAATAAGAATGCCGCTTACATTGATGATAAAAAACTGCCCAAACTGTCGCCGCAGCGATTTGGAACGGGAATCAGGATATGTCCAATAGCGATTCCACACAAAATTGCTCAGGATCGCCAGCAGGAAAGAAACCGTCCCGGCGGCGACTGTGCCGGCGGTGAATAACTGGTCGTCATTCAGACCCCGCGCCGCCAACCACGTTCCGCCCAAGGTGGCTGTTGAAAACAAAAAGGCGAATGGAGTAAGCAACAAGTTATAGGTGGTGAAATCCACCAAAGCGCCCATAATCCCAACGAAACCGAACTTAACAAAGCGCTTAAACTCAACCGGATTCAGCCCTATTCGAGCGGATACACGGGTTATTCCGGCGACGAACGCAACCCGACTCCGCGTGTAAAGATTGAGCAACATACTCATACTCATAAGTGGTTATTTCAAAGCGATTGCCATCAGGATGAAAGAAGTAGATAGACCACGCCTGGGCGTGATCAAGTCCTGCCGTCTTGCGCGCCGCGCGCGATTGCGAAACAGTGCCAGCATTATTTGCCCATTATCACTGGAAATCATCAAAGGGCCTCCCTCAGACGCGCAATGCTCATGCTCTTTTAGAATTTCCAGGCCCGGGTGTCGGCGATACCCTTCGGTCGCGGCATATGGGTCGGGGACAAACAGTGCCGCACGATCAAGGTGTTGGCCGCGGAAGGGGGTAGCGGGCATGGTTTAACTGCCGGTTGGAGATGCCTGACTGCTCTCCAGGCGCAAACACATCAACAGACCGAACATAGCGCCCAGATGAATATACAGGTTGTTGACGTATAGGTTGTCCAGCAAGTTGTGCACGCTTAGGCCGATCCAGGCGGCCATCAACCCTAGAGCCAGGCCGCGCTCCGGCCAGTCCAGTCGCCCCAGACAACGCCACGCCTGAACAAAAATCACGCTCCAGAGGGCAAGGTAAACTAGCAAACCGGCCACGCCCACTTCGGCCAACAAATTCAGGTAGTAGTTGTGAGCATGGCCCAGGGAATGGGGCCAGTTGATCAGGGCGAAGGCGGGATAAGCCACCGCATAGTTGCCCAGGCCAACGCCAAGCCATGGGTGTCGGCGCGCCATGTCCCTGGCCGATTGCCAAAAGGCCAGCCGCTCCAAGACCGCATAGTTCTCGTCGTTAATGTCCACGCCGCGGATATCGCCCCATTGAAAATCGGCCACGAACCCGGTGAGGCGATCGGCGACAGCGGTTGGCAGCCAGCCTTGTTGCCAGACGAACGCCAGCAGGCAGACCGCGCCTAGCGCCACGCCTATGCCCCAGGTGCGGCGGCGCGGGGCCAAAAAGGCCAACGTCGAGAGGGCGGCGGCGCAGTTGAGCCAGGCTCCCCGGCTCCAGGAGCCGAGCAAGCCGACGACCAGCAAGGCGCACGCAGCCAGTAGCAGAGCGGGCCATACCCATGCCTGCCATCGTCTGGCAGGCCGGGCAGCAATCAGGCCCAGAACTGCGCCTGCGGCCAGGGCCAGGGTCAAGCTGAGATGGCCACCGAAGGGATTGGGTTGTTGGAAGGTGCCGAAAGCGCGATAATATCGGCCGAAAATCTGAAACGCCTCCGGTCCTGTCCCGCGCCCGGCGAATTGCCAGACTCCTAGCGCCGCCTGACTCAACCCGCTCAACAATAACATCCCTACCACACAGGCCAATCCTGCTTGTCGCCTGGTTCCCGGCCAACGTCGGCCGACCCGATCAACCACCAGCCACATCACCAGCAGCATCTCCAGCCATTTGCCCAATTCCTTGATGCCATCCCAGACCGAGACGGCGCGCCACAACGAAATAGCCCCTACCAACAAAAAGAGCGTCAGCGGCCAGTTTAGCGGCAGGCGGGGAATGACCAGACGCCGACGCAAGACACCTTGCCCCAGCCACGCCCCCAGAGTGAGAAAGAGGAGAAGCTGTCCGCTGCTCAACGGATTGCCCCAGAACGTGACTTCCCAGGCCGCGGCCGGGCCAAGCCACAACGCCAAGGCCAAACCCGCCAGCGGCTCCACAGTCACGATGAACAGCAGCGCGATCCCGCTTAGAATGGCGGCCGTCCATAGCGGCGGCCAATAGGCAATCGCCAGGCCAAGCAGGGCAGCCAGGCCCCCGGCCAACCATGGCCTGGCGGAACGCGGCAATGAGAATGGAACAGTCATGCACAGACATCCGGCGATTCGGCCGAATCTGCCTATAACATTGAGCGGAAGTAATCTACGGTCAATTGCAGCCCCTGCGTCAAGTCAACCACAGGCTGCCAGTTGAGCAACGCTTGCGCCTTATGGATGTCCGGGCGACGTTGTTTGGGGTCATCTTTGGTGCGTTCTTCCTCCGGCTGCACCAGAATGACCTCCGATTGGCTGCCGGTGGCCTGGCGCACGGCTTGGGCAAATTCCAGGATTGTCATCTCGTTGGGGTTGCCGATATTGACCGGCAGCGTTTCGGCCGAATGCAGCAAGCGATAGATGCCCTCCACCAGATCGCTGACATATTGGAACGAGCGGGTCTGCCGACCGTCGCCATACACCGTCAACGGCTGGCCGGTTAACGCTTGATAGATGAAATTGGGCACAACACGCCCATCGTGCAGGCGCATCCGCGGCCCGTAGGTGTTGAATATGCGCACAATCCGCGTTTCCAGGCCATGATACCGGTGATAAGCCAGGGTCAGCGCCTCGGCAAATCGTTTGGCCTCGTCGTACACGCCGCGCGGACCAACCGGGTTCACATGCCCCCAATAAGTCTCCGGCTGTGGGTTGACCTCCGGATCGCCATAAACCTCCGAAGTGGACGCCAGCAGATAGCGCGCGCCTTTCGCTTTTGCCAAGCCCAACGTATTGAGCGTGCCCAACGATCCCACCTTCAGGGTCGGGATGGGAAATTCCAGGTAATCATTCGGGCTGGCCGGAGAGGCAAAATGCAAGATCGCGTCAAGCGGCCCCTGGACATAAATGAAGTTGCTGACATCGTGCCGGACAAATTGGAAACGGTCATGACCGAAAATATGAGCGATGTTGTCCAGATTACCGGTGATTAGGTTGTCCATCCCCACCACCGTATGACCTTCCTGAAGAAAACGGTCGCACAAGTGCGAACCGATAAACCCGGCCGCGCCCGTAATTAACACTCGCATAACCACACTCCTTGAATGCCCGTTCACCGAGACAACCGGCAGATTCTAATCCCGATCAAGCGGTTCGCGCGCCACAAATCCAGGGCGTGCGCCTGGGCAGCCCGCCGCCGCTTGTTGTCTTCAAACGGCTTTATTTTAACCCCAAACAGCCAACATTCCACGTCCGGCGGCGTCAAACACTCGCAAAAGGCGGGCCGGGGGAGTATACTCTCACTAATTGATTTCGCCCGGCGGCGTCGCGTCTGGGCGATCGGAGTCACCAGCCACATGCGCGCGACCTTACCGCCCGACACCCCTGACATCCACGAACGGCGCAAAGCCGACCATATCCGCATCAATCTTGAGGAAGATGTTCAGTTCAAGAACCTGAGCACCGGTCTGGAGAAGTATTATTTCATGCACCGGGCCTTGCCGGAATTAGACCTGGCAGCCATTAATACAACCACCAGCCTATTCGGCAAAACGCTCAAAACCCCCCTGCTCATCTCCTCGATGACCGGCGGCACGCCTCGCGCCCGTGACATCAACCAGACGTTGGCCGCCGCCGCGCAGACGGTCGGGATGGCGATGGGGTTAGGTTCGATGCGCGCCGCCATCGAAGACCCGGGTTTGGCCGACACGTTTCAGGTGCGCGAGGTTGCGCCCGATATTTTGCTTTTTGCCAATTTAGGGGCCGTGCAACTCAATTACGGCTATGGCCTGGAGCACTGTCGGCGCGCCGTGGATATGGTAGAAGCCGATGCCCTGATCCTGCATTTTAATGCGTTGCAGGAGGCGGTGCAACCGGAAGGAGATGGCAACTTTGCCGGGTTATGGCCCAAGATTGCCGCCATCTGCCGCGCCTTGCCCGTGCCGGTAATCGCCAAGGAAGTGGGCTGGGGGTTCGCAGAAGCGGATGCCCGGCTGCTGGTGGAGGCGGGCGTAGCGGCAATTGATGTGGCGGGGGCGGGCGGCACATCCTGGAGCCAGGTGGAGATGCACCGCGCCCCGTCGGCGCGTCACCGCCGGGTGGCCGGCGCATTTATTGATTGGGGAATTCCAACGGCCGATACCCTTCAATATTGCCGCCGAGCTGCGCCTTTCATGCCGCTTTTGGCGAGCGGCGGCCTGAAATCAGGGATTGATATTGCTAAATGTATTGCTTTGGGGGCGCAGATAGGCGGTCTAGCCGGTGAGTTTTTGCGGGCAGCCGAGCAAGGGGGCGTGGCGGCAGTCATCGAGTTGGCAGAGACGTTGACGGATGAGTTGCGCGTGGCGATGTTTTGCGCCGGCGCAGCCAATCTGGAAGCGCTGGCGGCGACTGCCGTTTACCGGCGCGACAGCTAGGGGTTAGGGTCAAATTTTCATGTCATGATTCCTTGTAACCAGGAGTTTGGGGATGAGCATTGCCCAGGAATTGAGCATAAACGTAATGCGGGCGGCGGTGGAACAGGCGATGCAGCAGGTTTTGCAGATGACAGATGCGCCGCCGGACCCATTCTGGGGGATGATGCATTATCACATGGGCTGGGTAGATGCCGCCTGGCACCGGGGCGGCAACGAGAACGGCAAGCGGATTCGGCCGATTCTCTGTCTTCTCACCTGCGCGGCGGCCGGCGGCGACTGGCGCATGGCCGTGCCGGCCGGCGCCGCCCTGGAAATCCTGCATAATTTCTCCCTGGTGCATGACGACATCGAAGATGACAGCCCCCTCCGCCGGGGCCGGCCGACGGTGTGGCGGATGTGGGGCGCGCCGCAAGCCATCAATACCGGCGATGCGATGTTTGCCGTGGCGCATCTGGCCCTGGTGCGCTTGCGCGAACAAGGCGTCGTCGCCGAGGTTGTGGTGCGCGCTATCCGCCGCTTTGACGAGACGTGTTTGGCTTTGACGCGCGGCCAATATCACGACATGCGTTTTGAGACTAGCGCCGAAGTGAGTGTGGCGGAGTATCTAGCGATGATCGAAGGCAAAACGGCGGCGCTGACGGCATTATCGGCCGAAATGGGCGCCCTGGTGGCGGACGCCGACGACGAGCGGGCGCAGCATTTTGCACAGTTCGGTCTGGAGCTAGGGTTGGCGTTTCAGGTGCGGGATGATTGGCTGGGCATTTGGGGCGATGAGGCGCAGATCGGAAAATCGGCCGAATCTGACATCTTAACTAAGAAGAAAACTTTACCCGTCCTGTATGGCCTTGGGCGTAGTCCGGAATTGCGCGATCTATATCGTCAGCCCGCCGATACGCCCGGCTTTGTCGCCGCCGCCATCCAATTACTCGATGCCTGCGGCGCTCGCGCCTACACACAAGAACGCGCCGCCCATCACTCCGAGCGGGCGCTCTTCCATCTGGATCAGGCCCGACCGAGCGGTGACGCCGGGCAGGCTCTTTACGCCCTGGCCGACCAACTGCTCAATCGCCGGACCTAGACCACGCTCGCCTCTCAGACACCAAACACAAAGCGGCGACCAGAGCTTGGTCGCCGCTTGTCTCATTCAAGGTTGACTTTGTTGGCCTTAGCTGCTCGGATTTGACTCTTTGTCCTTATCCGCTTTCGCCAAAGCAATAGCCGTCAATACAGCTTCATCCGTCGAATCATCAATCAACACGCGTCCTAGGTTCGTGGCGGGCGTCTCCGGCAACGGCTCCTCCACCACTTCTTCCGGCTCAGGCATGACGAATCCGGTACCGGCTGGGATCAACTTGCCGATAATCACGTTCTCTTTCAAACCAATCAACTGGTCTTCTTTACCGGCAATGGCAGCTCCAGCCAAAACGCGAATGGTATGCTGGAAAGAACTGGCGGATAGAAAGCTCTCCGTACTCAAGGAGGCTTTCGTGATGCCGAGCAACACCGGATCGGCCTGCGCGGGTTGACCGCCTTCCGCCTCTACCAACGCGTTGATCTCCTGGAACAAATGGCTCTCGATCAATTGGCCGGGCAACAATTCCGTGTCGCCGGAATTACTGACGATCACCTTGCTCAACATCTTGCGAATAATCGTCTCAAAGTGCTTGTCATTGATGGTTTGCCCTTGTGGACGATACACCTTCTGAATTTCCTTAAGCAGGTATTGCGTCACGGCATCCCGGCCTTGAATCTCCAGAATCTGATGCGGGTTCTTCGCCCCTTCGGTAAGCTGATCGCCGGCCTGGAGCAGATCGCCGTCCGAGATGAGTAAACGCATCCCCGCCGGAATTTCGTAGTCGCGCTCATCCTTGCTTTCCCAGATAACGCGGACCACGCCGTCGGTGATTTGTACGCGGCCGATGTGCTTGGACGCTATAACTTGCTCATTCAGTTCGGCGACAATCGCGCCGATTTCAACCATCTGGCCGTCTTCAACCTTGATGTTCCAGCCGACCAGCGTATCGTAGACGTCCTCCACCGAACGGATGTCGGTCACCAAAGCATGACGCACGTTGTCCGAAGCATAGATTTGAACCCGTCCGCCGATCTCGGTGATGACGGCCTCTCCCTTGGGGCGTTGGCGCGCTTCAAACAGCTCTTCGATGCGCGGCAAGCCTTGCGTGATGTCGCCGCCTCGCGTGGGGGCTGTGCCGCCGGTGTGGAATGTGCGCAGCGTAAGTTGCGTGCCCGGCTCGCCAATGGATTGGGCAGCGACAATACCGACCGCCGAGCCAAGCTCCACCATGGTACCGCGTGCGAGATCGAGACCATAACACTTGGAACAAATCCCATGCTGTAATTCACAAGTCAACGGCGAGCGGACGATAATTTCATCAGCTGAGTCGGCGACTTTTTTGGCGGTAGTGAGATCGAGAAGGTCTCCGGCTTTTGCCACACCTTTGACGTCTTTGGCAAGAACCATACCAATAATTCGATTCTCAAAAGCTGCACGGCGAGCCGGATCGGTTTTGAAAACAGTTATACCTTCCTTGGTACCACAGTCAAGCTGACGAATGATTACGTCGTGAGAAACATCAACCAAACGTCGAGTTAGATATCCTGACTCAGCTGTACGCAGAGCACGGTCTGCAAGACCTTTTCTGGCACCACGACTCGAGGTGAAGTACTCAAAGACACTTAACCCTTGGCGGAAATTACTCTTGGTTGGAAGAGGAACAATCTTACCGGAAGGGTCTTGAACCAAACCTTTCATACCCGAAAGCTGTTTAATTTGGTCTGAAGATGCACGACTTCCACCTGAATCAGAAATCATTTTGACCGAGTTGTCGTTTTTGATCGCCGCCCAGGTCTTCTGGTACACGACATCGGTTGTTTCTGTCCAGATGTCGTTGGTTATGCGACGCTTTTCTGCTTCGGTGATCAGACCGTCGTCGAATTTCTTTTCGATTTCGTCAACGCGCTTATCTGCTTCAGCGATAATTTCGTCCTTTTCGGGCACGATCTCATTATCAAAAACAGAGACAGACAGACCGGAGACCGTAGCGAACCTGAATCCGATATTTTTGACGTTGTCGATTAGTTTAAGCAGTC
>JAYRVN010000315.1:0-5417 GCA_041918535.1 Chloroflexota bacterium | reverse complement strand
AGGCCGGGCGCATGAATATCGCGGTGAAGCCGCCGACCATCAACGACGCGCTGGTGGATTTTACCATCGAGGATTCGGCCGAAGGCGCCGCCATTCGGTATGGTCTGGGCGCGATCAAGAATGCCGGCGAAGGCGCGCTCAACCTGCTGGTGGAAGAACGGCTCCAACACGGCCCTTACGCCGGTGTGCAGGATTTGTGCGAGCGGGTTGACCTGCGCCGGGTAGGCAAACGCGCGCTGGAATCCATGGCCAAGGTCGGCGCATTTGAAGCCTGGGGCACGCGTTCGCAAATTTTGGAAGCGCTAGATCGGCTGATCATCTATAGCGGCAAGCGGCAAGATGAGTCTGCATCACCCCAATTAAGCCTGTTTGGCTTGTTGGCCGCGCCGGTCTCGTTCAAGCCGGACTTGCTGCACGCGCCGGAGAGCGCCCCGGCAGTGGATCATCGCACCCTGTTGAATTGGGAAAAGGAACTGATTGGGGCCTACCTGACGGCGCACCCCTTGCAACGCGCCTTACAACATTTGAATAGTCGCGTGACGATGCATTCGGCCGATTTGGATGTCCATAGCGCCGGCAAAACCGTCGTCCTGGGCGGCCTGATCGCCTCCTTGCGCCTCTACAAAACCAAAGGCGGCGAGCCGATGGCCTTTGCGGTGTTAGAAGATTTGACCGGCAAGGTAGACCTGGTGTTTTTCCCGCGCACCTGGCAAGCGGTGCGGGAAGTGGTAAAGGTGGATCAGGTGGCGTTGGTCACCGGCAAGGTGAATGTCAAGGAGGATAGCGTCTCGGTGCTGGTAGATAAGGTGCAGACGAAGCTAGAGGTGGCAACATCGGCCGATGACGCCGCCCTCACACCCATCCCGACCGCGCCCTGGGCCGGCAATGGTCACGGGCAGCGCCTGGCTGAGAACGGCAGCCGGTACCTCGCTTTGCCTCAACCGCCGACCAATTACACCGCCGGCGCCGGCGATGCGCTCCCCGCCGCCGACAGCGACGACGAAGATGACGATTGGGGTTTCCGGCTGGAAGAGCCGGCGGCGGAGAGCGTCGAGTTGTCCCAGGTGGAATCCGACCTGGCGGCCGACGAGATTCTAACCACGGCCGCTTTGCCGGCCGACGGTCATAACGGTCAGGCCCTGCCGCCCGCGCCGGCGCGGCAGATGGTGGTAGAGATCATGCCGGATCTGTACTGGAAAGAGACTTGCCGCCAATCGGTGCAGTTAGCGGCCGGCTATGCGGGTCAGGATAGTCTGGCGCTGCTGCTGGTGGGGCAACGGCTGCGTGTGGATTTGCCGGGGCGGCGCACGCGCTATTGTGAAGAATTATCGGCCGAATTAGGCAAACTCCCCGGCGTGCAACGCGTTTACGCGCTCTAACCCGGCGACTAAGGCGAGACGCCGGACCGATATTGCACCGCCCCCAGCGCCAGCGCGGTTATCTCGCTGACGGCTGCGCCGGTGAAGGCGTTCGGATTGGGTTGCGCCAGCAGGTTGAGGATAATCTCATCCAAGCCGCCGGCCAAAAATTCGGCCGAACGGCGTGTATTCTGCTCGGCGATCAGTCCGGCGTCCAGGGCCGCATCCAGGGGCTTTTGCCAGACGCGGGTCAGGCGCTCACGAAACTGGGCGCGCCGGGCAGCCAGGGCCGGCACTGCGCCCACCCCACCTACCAACATCAACTGAATGATGGCCGGTTCATATACCGCCACATTCACATACGATTGCGCCCCGGCCGCGATTTGTTTGGGGAGCGTCGTGTGTTGATTGACGGCTTGCTGAATGGTTTGGAGCAAAAAATCAGCCGTTTCCTCGAATAAGAAGACAAAGAGCGTTTCCTTATCCGGGAAATAGAAGTAAAACGTGCCGATGGCCACGTCCGCCAGACTGACAATGTCGCGCACCGTGGCGGCGTGATACCCCTTGGCCGAAAAAACCTTCACCGCCGCTTGCATCATAGCGGTGCGTTTGGCGTCCTTTTTTTCGCGTGTTCGGTCAGTTGTGCGATAAGCCATGCCTGATAATCCCGTCAGCCATCCATGCGGCTACATTCTACCCCATCCACGCGCCCGCTGAAGCTCATACAGAACAATCGCGGCGGCGGCATTAACGGAAAATGAGTCAACCCCCTCGGCCATGGGGATGCGCACCTGTCGGTGGGCCTGCGCCAGCAGGGCGGGCGGCAAGCCCCAGGCTTCATTGCCCATGAGAATCGCCACGCCGCCGGCAGGCCAGGTCATCTCCGGCAGCCATTCGCCGGCGGTGACAGTGGCGGCCACGCCGGTGAGGCTTTGCGCGGCGAGCAGGGGCAAGAGGGTTTCGGCCGAATCCACTTCCCACACGACCGTCTTGAACAGGCTGCCCATCGAAGTGCGCACAGCGCGCGGATGAAAAGGATCGCTCACGCCTACGGCGATGAAACCGTTAATGCCGGAGGCGTGACCGGTGCGCACCAACGCGCCCACGTTGCCGGGGTCTTCCACGTCCACCGCCGCCAACCACACCGGCGGTTGTCTCCCCGGCGAGGCCGGCCATATCTCCCCGACCGGCGGCAAGGGCAGCCGCACCAGGCCCAGGATGTCGCCCAGGCCGCGCCCGGCGGTGAGCGCCGTCAGCGCACTCGGCGGCGCGGCGACAAGGCGGCAGCCATGCTCGGCCAAACTACGCAGCAACGCCTGAATGCGAGGGGAGGGGTCGGACAGAAATTCGGCCGAAACCAAGACCCGTTCCACCCCCACACCCGCCCGCAAGGCGCGCTCATGCAAACGCACACCCTCAATGGAGTAAAAACCGCTTTGCGCGCGCCCGGTTGAAGTCGCCGCGCGGCGAATTTCTTCAGCCAGGCCGCGCCAATCAGAGGTTGTCATAGGCGGGGTTAGGGTAACTGCGCCTCCCAGGTCAGACCGCCGTCAGCCGTGCGCCAAAGCTGCGTACTCAACGTGCAACGCCATGGCTCGCCACCAACCGCACCCTTGTCCCCGGCGCACTGATTGGTCTCCGTTTGCGCCCAGCCGTGTTGCGCGTCAGCCAAGCCCAGAGCCGTCACATCCGCCAGCCCGCTCAGACGCCATGTCCGGCCGGCATCACGGGTCAGGAGCACGCCGTCCGGCGTCGCCGCCGCCCATTCACGCTCACTAAGCACCGCCGTCACGGCAGCCTGCGCCAGAGGGGCCAACACCGTCGTGGCCGTCGGCGTCCAGGTCAGCCCGCCATCACGCGTTACATACCACACCAGGCGCGTCTGTTCCGGCCCGTTGCTTGTGACCGGCAAAACGGCTGTTTGCGCCCCGGTGAAAACGGGCAACCCATAAAATAACTGCTCGGCCGGGGCGGCTTGCGCCAGGTTGACGGCCTGCCAGGTCTGCCCGCCGTCGCGCGTCACATATAATTCGTCGCCGCGCGCGCCGCCGGCCACCCAACCCGTCATAGCATCCACAAAGTACACCGGCGCGCCGATGGGCAAGGTGCGCGGCATCCAGGTCAGGCCGCCGTCGCGCGTCTGGAATAACAAACCCAGGCTAAAGTTAACGCCCGTCGCCAACTTGGCCGCCAGCCAACCCGTCTGTTCATCCACAAACTGGATGGTCGCCTGCTCAACCGCCTGGCCGTTGTCAAATGGCAAGGTAACGACAGGCAGCGCCTGCCAGGTGCGCCCGCCGTCATCGGTACGCGTCAGGCTGAGGTTGCTAGAACCGCCCTGGTCGGCGCCCAGAATCACCCATCCCTGGCGTTCGTCCAAGAAGAAGGCCGTCTGCGCCGTCAGGTGACCGGCCGGCGTGATATCTTGCCAGGTCCGACCGCCGTCCATGGTGGCCGACAAGCGGTTGTCGGCGATGACCCAGGCATAGTTGGCGGTTTGGCCGCGCCAGGCGCGCAGGCCGGGCGTCAAGGCTTCAATGACGGTCGGCGCAGTCAGGACGCGCGGATGTGTGCCGGAGACGTGCCCATCCAGCACATCGCTATCAATGTTAAACGTCACGCCGCCATAGGTCTCATTGTGCCCGCCGGCATATTGGCGGATGCGTTGATGATTGCTCCAATAGGAATCGGCGACACAAGCCACGCTCCACACCGTCGCCCCGGCGTTATAGGCGCTATAAATCCAATGCGCCGGCCAAATATCGTCGGGCACATTGGTAATGGCCGCCCAATCCGTGACATAGGAGCCGCAAGCGGAGCCGTAGACCCCGGCGCGGTGGCCTAGCTCGCGCAGACGCCCCGACCAACCCGAGACGAAGGATTTCACGGCATTGCGGCAGCCGCTGTCATTGGGATAGGCTTCCATGTCCAGGTAGATGATGGTCTGCGCGCCGCCGGCCGTCAGACCCAGGTTGCCGGCGGCAGCCGCCGCCGAGGCGGCTTCGCTGCGCCCCTGGTTGTAAGCCGTGGTGGGGTCGGAACTCATGCGTTGGGAAAACCCGGAGCAAGGCGCTTGTAGACCAACCCAGGTGGGAATGAAGTTCCATCCCTGGTTATTGGCGGCCGACACCCAGGCGGCGTTGAGGCCGCTATTGGCGCAGGCGCGGCTAACGCCGCCGATGTATAGGTTAACCTCAAAATAGGGGCTGTTGTCCCACCAGGTTTGGAGTTGGCTGGTGGTGGGGATTTCACACTTGTCGAAGCCCTGTTTGTTGCTGATGATCGCGCCATAGCCGGAGCCGGCGCCTTGCCAGGTAAAGTTCATGGACCAAGTGTTATCACTTTCGTTCGATTCAGCCACACGACCGGTGCAATCGGCCGTGAGACTGAGGTTATGCGTCCCGGCGCTGGTGACCGTGTGGCTGAAGTCCTCGGCGTAGGTGTAATAGCCGGGGCGCAGGCTGTAGCGATACCAACGACCAATCTCCGTCCCATCCAGCGAGAGGCAGAAGTAAATACCGCCGCGCGCGATGGCGTCGCCGTCGTTCGACACGGCCCAATCCAGGTAAGTGGGGGCATTAATGACAAGGGTGTCCACGGTGTGCGTACCGGTAACCGACGAGGGCACGATCTGATAGCTCCAGCCGCTGGGGACATAAGGGCGTAAGTTGGGGGCGGCTTGGGGTGTCTGGCCGGTCGGAGAACCGGTGGGGCTTTCGCCTGGCGGGGTGAGTAGGGGGCCGGCCTGGACAGACTGCCGACCGCCGACCAGCCCGGCAAGTCCCAGGCAAACGAATAGGGCCAGGATAAGACGGAAACGATTCGGAAGAGTCATGGGGCCAACACTCCTTGGGTATGGATTGGGTGAACAGGTTGTCAGGTGGCTTGATTGTATCCGATCCGGCGGGTTTGCCTACCGGTGAGGGCAGAAAAGGCGGGGGATTCGGCCGAATCTTGCCCCCCAAAACACAACAGCCGCGCCAAATAAGACGCGGCTGCCATGGTGTCGGGATGGGCGGATTCGAACCGCCGACCTCTTCGACCCGAACGAAGCGCGCT
>JAYRVN010000314.1:0-13500 GCA_041918535.1 Chloroflexota bacterium | reverse complement strand
CACCCCGCCGGCTAATCCGTATTATGTGCAGGCAGCCATCAAGCGGGGTCAGAACGGCAGCGCCTCGGTCAAGAGCAATGTGACGGTCATTAGCCCGTAAGAGGATCATCTCCGGTTGGTCAGGTGTGGCGAATCGGCCGAATCTCCAGCCGGAGAATTGAGATAGTCGCCAGGAACCGGCTCAGGCGCAGCATTCTGAGCCGGTTCAAAACGTCAGACGTTAATCTACTCCGCCCGGGGATATACAGGCGCGCCAAAAGGCGCTATACTATGCGGTAGGGAGTAGAAATCTATGGCGCAAGGTGACCTGATTCTGGTGCATTGGCACGCTCAGGAAGTTCAAGAACTCGCCGCTCCGCTGCGTCAGGCAGGCTGGCAAGTCAAAACGGAACCGTTTGGGTTAAATGAATTAAAGGCAAATCCACCGGCGGCGGTGCTCATCTCGTTGCGCCGTTTGCCCTCACACGGCCGAGAAGTCGCCGATGCCGTGTGGTCTACCCAATGGGGCCGCGCTATCCCGCTTATCTTTTTTGACGGCGAGCCGGACAAGGTGGAAGCCACCCGCCGCAAGTTTGCCGCAGCGCGCTTCACGACCTATGCCGAGTTGCCCGCCCTGCTCCGCCAACTCCCGCTCGGCGGTGAGCGCGCATCGAGCGGCTAAACCCGTTAGCCGCTTCAGCCGAGGCAATAATGGCTGCCAAACCTGTTTTAGACCCAACGTTTTACATCGCCCTGCCGCCGTCAGGCGCAGGTAAAGGCGTGCTAGTCATTCATGCCTGGTGGGGCTTGAATGCGTTCTGCCAAAGCGTGTGCGAGCGCCTGGCCCTGGCCGGCTACGTCACGGCCGCGCCTGACCTATATGGCGGACAGGTCGCCGCCACTATCGCCGACGCGCAACAACTGCGCGACAAACCGAAGCGCGAGCCGACCTATCAAACCCTGCTGCGCGCCGTGGAACAATTGGCGCAGCATCCGGCAGTCGCCGGGCCGGCCATCGGCGTCGTCGGCTTTTCGATGGGGGCGCATTGGGCCTTCTGGCTGTCCCAACGCGCTGAGCTACCCATTAAGGCCGTGGTCGCCTTCTATGGCGCGCGCGGCGGCGATTACAGTCAGAGCCGCGCCGCGTTTATGGGGCATTTTGCCGAAACGGACGCCTGGGTTTCGCCGGCGGCGATCAAGAAGCTCCAGCGCAGCCTGGAAAAGGCCGGCCGACCCACCGAATTCTTTTCTTATCCCGGCACAGGTCACTGGTTTTTCGAGTCCGACCGACCGGAAGCTTATCATCCTGAGGCGGCTGAATTAGCCTGGGAACGAACAATCCGATTTTTGGACCAAGAAATGTAGGGGAAATTCGGCCGAATCCATGCCCGCCAACCAACCGATCACGCCCCCCCAAACCACTGCCAACTTGGAGAATACCACATGCTCGACAACCCCGCTCCCCATATCACCCCTGAAGCGTTGGCCCGGCTGGAGGCCCTGGCCGGCGCCTGGGCCGGCAGCCAAAAGACCTGGTTTATGCCGGACGTCCTCGCCGATGAATCTCCCATCCAGGGAACTATGCGCCAAATGCCCGGCACAACCTTTATCATCCATGAGTATACCGGCGCGCTGGAGGGACAACCGTTCACCGGGCTGGCAATTTATGGCCTGGATCGCTTTACCGGCGCGTATGAATCCGCCTGGATTGACTCCTTCCACATGAGCAGCAACATCATGCTCTCCCAGGGGACCGGGCAGGCTACAGCTTTTTCTGTTCGCGGAAACTACCGCGATCCATCCGGCGGGCCGGCCTGGGGCTGGCGCACGACCATCGAATGGCGTGAGCCGGATCACATCGTCATCACTGCCTATAACATCACGCCAGACGGCAACGAGGCCAAGGCCATCGAAACGGATTACTACCGACAGCCGTCTGACTGAAAAATCTACGCGAGTTCTGGCGCTTAGCGCCTGGCGCTGACTTCGTTGCGCCGGCGCGCGGCGTCATAGGAGACCAAACATGACCACGACCACATCGGTCACTTCTCGAAGAGAGATTGCCCACCTCACGGGCGCGCCTCGCCCTCCCGTGGTGAAGGGCCTGCCGCTTGTGGGCAACTAGCTTGACATGGCCAACGATCCCAATCAATTCTTTCTGCGCTGTTACCGAACCTACGGCCCTATCTTCCGCATCCGCCTGCTCAATCGCACGGTGACCGTCCTGGCGGGTCCGGAAGCCAACCGGTTTATGGTGCGCGAAGGCGCGACGTATCTGCGCTCGCGTGAGTTCTGGCAAGGGATGGTTGATCAGTTCGGGGCCAAGAAAGGGCTGATCAATACCGACGGCGAGATTCACGCCGCCTTGCGCAAAGTGATGAAGCGCGGCTTCTCCCGGTCGGCCATTCAATCCCGCCTAGCCGACGTATTGGATACCACCGACGCTGTTCTGGCGCGGGATTGGCCGGTTGGGGCCACCGTGCCGGTTGTCACGGCTATGCAGCGCCTGGCGGCCGACCAATTAGGCATCATGGCCACCGGCCGCGCGCCCGGCGATTATGTGGACGACTTGCGCACGTTCATTCGCACGATCTTAAACGTCCTGGTGGTACGCCAGCGTCCACGCCTGTTCCTGTATTTGCCCTCTTTTCGACGCGCCCAACGCCGCGTGTTTGAATTGGGGCAACAGATGATTGATGCTTACGACCCCAGCCAGGCCGACCCTGACAACCCCACGTTGATTGACGACGTGATGGCGGCGCACGCCAAAGACCCCAGCCTTTACGTGGATGGGGAGTTGATGATGGCCGTGCTCGGCCCTTATTTTGCCGGACTGGACACGGTAGCCAATACAACGTCGGCTATGTTGTATGCGATACTCAAGCAACCGGAGTTACAGGCCAAATTATCGGCCGAAATTGACGCCGCCTTCGCCGCCGGCCCCATCACCCCCACCACCTTGCAACACATGACCGTGCTGCATCACACCGTTATGGAAACCTTGCGCATGTATCCGATTGCCGTGGCCGCCATGCGCAACGCCACCCAGGACTTTGAATTCGCCGGCTGCCAGGTCTTGGCCGACGAGCCGTTATATATGGGCATCACCGTCTCCCATTACCTGGATGAATTCTATCCTGACCCTTACCGCTTCGACATTGAGCGGTACGCCAAGCCCCGCCTGGAGCATCGCCAGCCGGGGGCCTTTGCGCCGTTCAGCCTGGGCGACCACACCTGCCTCGGCGCGGGCATGGCCGAAGTGCAAATCATGCTGACCATGGCGCGCCTCTTCCACCAGCGGCAACTCGCCCTCACACCGCCGGACTACATCCTGAAACAAAAAGTGGCCCCCACCCCCGGCCCTGAACAAGGGTTCAAGGTGCGAGTGATCGGCCAACGTTAGTCCTGCGCGCCTTTCTTTAATATACGTCGAGGTCGAGTTGAACCTACCCCGACCATCTGAACGCGGCAATAAGGTCAAAAGGAAGGCCTTCGGCAGCTATGAGCGACAGGACGGTTTTCATTACAGGAGCAGCTACCGGGATTGGGTTAGCAACAGCCCGCCAATTGGATCAACTGGGCTGGCAAGTGTGGGCCGGCGTGCTGCCGGGGCAAGATACCAGCGACCTGACTGTCGGCAGCCACATTATCCCGTTGATGCTGGACATCACCGAGGCGGCGCTGGTACAGGCGGCGACGCGCGCGGTGGGTGACGCCGTGGGCGAGCGCGGCCTGGCGGCGCTGATCAACAACGCCGGCGTGGCCCATCTCGGCAGCGGCATCCTGGCGGGCGTTGACCTGGACGAGGCGCGGGCGTTGCTGGAAATCAACGTTCTGGGCACAATCCGGGTGATCCAGGCCTGCTTACCGCTGCTGCATCAATACGGCCCGGCGCGCATCATCAACCTGTCGTCCGGCGCCGTGCGCGTGCCGGTGCCGACTGCGGGCGTGTACAATATATCGAAATTCGCCATCGAAGGCTTGACCAAAACATTGCGCTATGAGTTGGCCCCCTTTGGCATCGCGGTGACGGCGATTGAGCCGGGCGGCGTGCGCACGCCGATGACAGCCAACGCCGAGGCCAATATCCAAAAGGTTTGGGAGCGCATGTCCGCCCCGGTGCGGGCGCGCTATGAAAGCGTCCTGCGACCGGCCAACGACAATCTTGTGCGCCAATTAGACAAGGCCAACGAGCCGTCGGTGATCGCGGCCGGGATTGTTCACGCCTTGACCACCAGGAATCCCCGACCTCGTTATACGGTCGGCCGGGAAGTGCGGTGGGTGCCTTTACTCCAACGTCTCTTGCCGGAAACGTGGTTTGAACGGCTGCTGATCGGGCAGTTCGGCTTGACCCAAGAGTCAGCGCGGCGACCCTAGATTGGCGCGGCCGAGTGACAGCCCTGCGGGAGGATGGAAAGCTCATGAACGCCTCAGTGGATGAGATCAACCTTATCTTTGCCAGACAACAGGCGGTTGCGCCAGACGCCGCGCTGACTACCGCTGACCAACGTCGAGCCGGTCTGGAACGGCTGGTTACCTATTTGCAGACGCATCTGGCGGCGGCCCAGGCGGCTTTGCACGCCGACATGCGTCGCGCCCCGCTGGACACGACAGCCGAATTACTGCTGGTGAAGAATGAGGCGGATTTTGCGGCGCGGCGTCTGGCGGGGTGGATGAAACCGCAGCGGGTAAGAAATTCGCTGATGAGTCGAGGCACGATGGCCTGGCTGCAATACGAGCCAAAAGGGGTGGTGCTCATTATCGCCCCCTGGAACGCTCCCTACGCCTGTAGTCTAGTGCCGTTAGTGGGGGCGTTGGCTGCCGGCAATTGCGCCATCGTCAAGCCGTCGGAGATGGCGCCGGCCTCGGCGGCTTTCCTAAGCCGGATGCTGGCGGAGTTGTTCCCGCCGGAACAGGTGGCGGTGGTGGAAGGGGATGCCGCAACGGCGACAGCCTTATTGAATCTGCCCTTCAACCACATTTACTTCACGGGGAATCCGGCGGTGGGCCGTTTGGTGATGGCGGCAGCGGCGCGCCATTTGACGCCGGTGACGTTGGAGCTGGGGGGGAAGTCGCCGACGATTGTGGATGATTCGGCCGAATTGACCACCGCCGCCTACAAAATCGGTTGGGGAAAGTGCGCCAACAACGGTCAGGCCTGCGTTGCGCCCGATTACGTCCTGGTGCAGGCCAACGTCGCCCAGGCTTTCGTGAAGGAAGTCCAGGCAGCCATCACCGCCATGTATAACGCCGACGGACAAGGCATTCAAGTTTCGCCGGCCTACTCTCGCATCATCAATGCGCGCCACTTTCAGCGCCTGCAACACCTGTTGGATGACGCGCTGGCCAAAGGCGCCACCCTGGCGGCCGGCGGCGACGGGGTTCCCGACGACTATTACCTTGCGCCGACCCTTCTGACTAATGTGACGCACGAGATGGCGATTATGCAAGAGGAGGTATTCGGCCCGATCTTGCCCATCCTAACCTATGACACACCAGAACAGGCCGTAGCCTTGATCCATCGGCTGCCCAAGCCGTTGGCGTTGTACATATACAGCACCCACCAGCCAACCATCAACTACTTTTTACAACACACATCGGCGGGCAGCACAGTGATCAATCACAACATGATTCAGGCCGGGATCAATCCGCACCTGCCGTTTGGCGGCGTCGGCAATAGCGGCATGGGGCGGTCAGTGGGGCGGGCAACCTTTGAGAGCTTTTCCAACCAACGCTCCGTGGTGCGCCAACCGACGGGCTGGCGCGATTTCTCGCGCCTCAACTTGCCCCCCTACTCGAAAACCTATCAGCGCTTGATCCGCTTCCTCTTTGGCGCGGGGTGAAGCGGCGAAAGCGCCGGGGTTATTGGGGAATGTTTCTCAGAGGAGAATCACATGACTGAACTGAAGACAAAAGCGACCGAGAACAGCGTGGAGGCATTCCTCAACGGCCTGGCGGATGCACAACGCCAGCAGGATTGCCGGACATTGCTAGCGCTCATGCGCGAGGCGACCGGGGCGGAACCCCGCTTGTGGGGTGACAGCATCGTGGGGTTCGGCAGTTATCGTTACCGATATGCCAGCGGGCGGGAAGGAGATTGGTTTGTTGTCGGCTTTTCGCCGCGCAAGCAAAACCTGACGCTGTATCTTATGGCCGGCTTTGACCGGTATGCGGAACTCCTGAAGACGCTGGGCCAATTCAAGACAGGCAAGTCGTGTCTCTATGTGAAAGACCTGACACGGATTGATTTGCCGACGCTGCGGGAACTTGTGCAGCAATCAGCCGCCGATATGGCGAAAACCAGTCCATAGATCAGGCAGCAGTCAGTCAGAGCGATCCTGGGGCGGGGGTGAGGAAGAGGAGGAGGGATTTCGGCCGAAACTATAGGCCAATTTCTCCAGAAATTCCCGGTTGGTGCGCGCTTCCCAGGCGTACACCACACACGTGCCGGCCAGGCGATCATGAAACCCCCGCCGCTGGTCGTCCACCAGAATCCAGGCAAAGCCCAGGCCAAGCGGCGCCAACGACACCAGATAACCGAACAGGCGGAAGAGACTCCGCCCCAGTGTCAGGCGGCTGCCGTTCATCGGCACAATCCGCAGCCCCATCAACGCCTTGCCTACCGTGCGCCCGGTCAATGTCCAGGAAAACAACAGATAGCCTATAGCCAGCATTGGACCCAGGCCGAAGATCACCCCGGGCCGGATGAAGATGGCAAAGTTGATCAGGGCCTGCCAGACGGGGCGGGCATCTTGCGGACAGGTCTCCGGGGCAGAGACAAGACAACCCAGACGGAACACATTCAAAATGACCTGCAAAGCAAAAGCCAACACCACGCCGGCGCTGATTAGCACAAAGGCGTCAACAAAGAATGCCGTCAGTCGGGTCATGAAACCGGCAAACTGGCCTTGAAGCGTAACCGGCGCGCGATTCATGTGTCCTTCTCCGGCTTATGCCCAAGCTCGTTCATGCGTTGAGCGCGCAGACGCACCGCCAAGGGCGGCGGTGGCAACTTATCGCGCGACGTTCGCCGCAACACCCGCCGCACCACGCCTTCCAGCAGGTTATCGGCCGTCACCCCCTGTTCGCGTAACTCATCCACGACTTCCGTCGCCATGCCCACGCTCTGCCCCTGCACCAACTCCCGCACCGGCTCCGGGTTTTTGCGTAGTTCGGTTAATTGTTCTTCCACCAGCCGCGCCACGTGCGGATTCTTGGCCAGATAGTCTACGATGTCGTTGATGGGCGCGCCGACCAAGCGGCGTGAGAGGCGTCGGCCGAATTGTTCTTCATAGCGGCCGCGCTGAATGAATTGTTCCAACGTGGCCGCGCCAAGCTGTTGCGCCAGGTCCACCTGCTCTCGTAGGCCGTCTGTGGCGCGGCGGAGTTGTTTTTGCGCCCGGTTGACCCAGGCGTTTTGGGCCAGCCGACGACTTTGGGCTTGCGCCTGTTCCGCCAGGGGCAAGCGGCCGAGCGGGGTTGTGACGCGCGTCCACCAGTCGCCGGCTTGTTGCGTCAAGGCTTCGACGCGCGTCGGGGTGGCGGCGACAGCCAGGCGCACGCTCTCTTCCGCAGAAAAAATCAGGCCCAGCAGCAAATAGCGCGCCTGGTCGAGGCTGGTTTCGTGGGGAAGCGGGCCAGGGAGGGGCTGAAGCTCGGCGCGGGTTTTTTCGGCCGAATCCAACACCGTCCGCCACGCTTCTGCCGATCCCTCCAGCCAGCCGCCCAGCGCCAGGCGCAGCAGCATCGGCAGCGACTCGTCAGACTTTATTTCATCCCGTTCGTTCATGGCTCAACTTCCTCTGCGCCGGACCATTTTCGGCCGAAACGCCCCATAACGCCGATCCTATCACACCCTGCCCGCAGAACAACTCCACGCCCGCCCCGGCTAAGCGGCCGGCCTTAACACCTGCGTCAAAAACGCATACACATCCGCCGCTTCATCCAGCAGCTTGCCGACCGGCTTGCCGAAACCATGCCCGGCCTTCTCCTCAAAGCGCAGCAAGATCGGATTCGTCCCGCTGTCCGACGCCTGCAAGGTGGCGGCGAACTTGTGCGCGTGCATCGCCACCACCCGATCATCGCCCGCCGCCGTCAAGATCAGCGTGGGCGGATAGGCCTCCCCGGCGCGTACCGTGTGTAGCGGCGAGTAGGCCAGTAAGAAAGGAAATTGATCCGGGTCGTCGGCGCAACCATACTCCGGCGTCCAATAACGCCCGGCCGTGAAACGATGATAGCGCAGCATATCAATCACGGGCACGTGACACAACACCGCCCCAAACAAATCCGGCCGTTGTGTCAGGCAAGCGGCGACCAGCAGGCCGCCGTTGCTGCGCCCTTCAATCGCCAGGCGTTCCCGACGCGTATAGCCGGCTTGAATCAAGTATTCCGCGCAGGCGATGAAGTCGTTGAAGACGTTTTGTTTGCGGGCCAGCATCCCGGCCTGATGCCAGGCTTCGCCATATTCGGCCCCGCCGCGCAAGGAGGCCTGGGCGAAAATGCCGCCGCGCTCCAGCCAGGCTAAGCGTCCCGGGCTGAAAGCGGGCATCACGTTGATGGAAAAGCCGCCATAGCCATAGAGGATGGTGGGATGGCTGCCGTCGAGAACGAGGTCGCGGCGATGGGTGATGAAGAGCGGCGCGTGCACGCCCTCGGCAACGGGCACAAAGACGCGGTGGGTGATAAATTCGGCCGAATCGAAATCCAGGCGCGGCGGTCGAAACGGCGTCAGCTCCGGCAGCGCCGCCGCCATATCCGCATACAAAACCGTCGGCGGGGTCAGAAAGGCGTGATACAGCGCAAACAGGTCGGCGCCCGGCTGCTTGCCCCACAGACCGGCCACCGTGCCTACCCCCGGTAAGGGCAGCGAGGCCACAAAATCGCCGTCCAGGTTGGCTACACGAATTTCATGCGCCGCGTCGCGCAGGTAGACCAACACCAGGCGCCCATTCACCAGGCGCGCCATGTCCAGCGCCTGCGCCTGTTCCGGCACAAGCGTGCGCCACTGCGCCGGTTCGGGGCGGTTCAGATCAATGACGATAATCCGGCCGTTAGGCGCGTCTTTGTCCGTGTGGACAATCAGCGTCTCCCCCAAATTACCCAGCACGCTATAACTGGCGTCCGGATCGTCTATCAGGCGGATGAACGCGCCCTCGCTCGCCAGCGGCCGATAATACAGCCGATTGCGATTGATGGCCCCATGCCAAACTTCCAGCACCAAATAGGCGTTATCTTGCGTGATTTGGGGCGGGAAGTTCAGTTCGGGGGCGTCGGGCCGCTCGTAGATCAGTTGATCCTGGCTCTGCGGCGTGCCCAGCCGATGCCGGAACAGCTTGTTGTACTTATTGGCGTCGGCGGGCGCGCGCGTAGCGGGATCGTCATGCCCGCCATAATAAAATGCTGCGCCGTCGGGCAACCAGGCAGCCTGGGTGAAGCGCACAAAGCGCAAAACTTCCGGATAATCCTGGCCGGCGGCGACATCGCGGATGTGCAACTCTTGCCAGTCGCTGCCGCCTCGCGTGACGCAATAGGCCAACCGGCTGCCATCGGCATTGAACGACCAGGTGGTGACGGCGGCTGTGCCGTCCGGGCTGAGGTCGTTGGGGTCCAGGATGGCTTCCGGCTCGCCGTCCAGGCCGGTCTGGCGATAGAGCACCGGCTGGTTGCGCAAGCCGTCTTGCCGCCAAAAGAAAAGCCAGGGGCCGTGGCGTTCGGGCGGGGCGGTGAAACGGTCGTAGTTCCACAGCGCCGCTAACCGCTCCCGATAGGCGGCGCGCGCGGGAATGGCATCCAGGAAGTCGCGGGCGAAACGGGTTTGGGCTTGAACGAAGGCGGTCGTTTCGGCCGAATCCGGGTCTTCTAACCAGCGATACGGGTCTGCCACCCATACGCCGTGATAATCATCCCCTGCATCCCCCCGGCGAGCCGGCGGGTAAACCCAATTGCCTGTCATAAGCGCCTCGCTATACAATATCCGCTCAAGATTATACCTCGGCGCGCCGCCAGGGTCGCTCATCAGCCGGTCGCCCGTGGTCAACCCTAACCAACCTGATCGGGGCAGCGCATCATTATGCCGGAAGACAATCCGTTTCCTCTCACGCAGGCGCAATTATCGGCCGATTTGCGCGCGCTTGGCCTTTCCTCCGGCCAATGTGTCCTCGTGCATTCGTCGCTGCGCCGGATCGCCGGGCCGGGCGGCTGGATTATCGGCGGCGCCGAAGCCGTTATCCTGGCCCTGGAAGAGGTACTGACGCCCGATGGCACGCTCGTCATGCCCACCCACAGTAGCGATCTCTCCGAGCCGGCCTATTGGGTCGCGCCGCCTGTGCCGGCAACCTGGTGGCCCAGCGTGCGCGCGCACATGCCCGCCTTTCGCCCCGACCTCACCACCACGCGCGGGATGGGACGTATCCCGGAGACCTTTCGGCGGCAGGCTGGCGTCCGGCGCAGCAATCATCCTCAACACTCCTTCGCCGCCTGGGGCCGCCATGCCGACTTCATCACCGCAGGGCACGCCCTGTCGCCCTCGCTCGGCGAAGCCTCGCCGCTGGCCCGCCTGTACGACCTGGACGGCTGGATATTACTGCTGGGCGTGGGGCACGACCGCAACACTTCCCTGCACCTGGCCGAGGCCCGCGCCGACTGGCCGGGCAAAACCAGCGAGCCGCAGGGCGCGCCGATCGAGCGCGACGGGCGGCGCGAATGGGTCACCTTCGACAACCTGAGTCTGGACGAGTCCGACTTTCCTCAGCTTGGCGCGGCCTATGCGGCGGCCGGCGGTCGCGTGGTTCAAGCCCTGGTGGGGCAGGCCCAGACGTTGTGGTTGCCGCAACGCCCGCTGATAGATTTTGCGGTGACGTGGATGACGTTAAACCGCCGCTGACGCCTTGCCGGTCGGCGCGCCCGGACTTGACGCAATTCTAATAGACCCCGGCTACAATCCACACATGCAGCCGATTCGCGTCTTGATTGTCGCTCCCGACCCATTGGCCCGCGCCGGGTTAGCCACCTGGTTGGCGGCCGACGAGTTGTGTCAGATCGCCGGGCTGGCAGATGCGTCTTCGGCCGAATGGCTGGACGCTGTGGCCCTGTTTCAACCGGACGTGGTGCTCTACGATGGCGGCTGGCAAGGGGGCGCCGAATGGCTAGAGCTGAGCGATGTGGGCGCGCCGGTCGTGGTGTTGGCGACGGACGCCAAGAGCGCGGCTGAGGCGCGCGCGGCGGGGGCGCGGGGTGTGGTGGAGAGAGAAAATTCGGCCGAAACCATCCTCAGCGCCCTTCTCGCCGTCACACACCATCTATCAGCCTTTCAGCCCGACTGGCTGCCCGCAACGGACGCGCCCGGCGTCGCCGACGCCCCGGCCCGCCCGCTCGAACCCCTCACCCCACGCGAAGCCGCCGTCCTCAACCTGCTGGCTGAAGGGCTAACCAACAAAGCCATCGGCCACCGCCTGGGCATCAGCGAGCACACCGTCAAATTTCACGTCAACGCCATCCTGGACAAACTGGCCGCGCAAAGCCGCGCCGAGGCGGTCATGCGCGCCGCCAAACTGGGACTGTTACCTTTGTAATCTCCCCCGGCGTTGTTCAATAGGGCGGAACAGCCGGCCCACGATAACCACACATCCCCACACGCGGCGAGTTCACCAACGCTATCAGGCCGCCGTAATCCTCGTGCGGATGGTCATTGGCATGTTCAGCACACAGGAAACCGGACTCGCCTTCCTCAATCTGACATTCCTGACAAAAATAGGCCGCCGGCTGGTCACAGGCCTGACAGGCCACTTCCGGCAACTGATTGCGCGCCAGCAAAGCAATCGGATGGCGCGTTGTCGCCGCGCCGGTACGGAGGCCCACCGCCTTGATCAATGTTTCAGAAGATGTGCCAAAGTCATAGATGTGCGTCAACTCATCCTCAAGTTTGAACACTCCGCTGATCCGACGGCGCATGCTGATTTCCTCACCCGACCACCCGCCAAAGGAAAACTGACTCATATGACCACAGCACTCCAACCAGATGGCGCGCAAGTATTGATCTAGCTCCTGGAGCGTGCTCGAACCCAGGACTTCCAAAAACAGCCAAAAGTCGGAGACATACACATCTCGCACGCGCATGAGATAGAGCGTCTCTTTCTTCGCGCCGGCAGTCTCAGACGCGGCCGTGATCGCCGCCTGACGCTGGGGGCAAGCAGTCAGGTGCTTGAGCATCCCGCCTAGCGCGTAAGCTGCGCCGCAATAGACGCAAACCCCTCGGTTCTGTTTCTTTCTTGGCATAGCCTTCCTCCAAGTAGGGCGCTGTTCCGTTTGCCGTCGCCGGCTGCGTTCGATGAACGATCGAGGCCGAAGAGGATTCTTCAGCCAAGTCTACGGTTAAGTATAACGTGGCGACACCGTTCTTTCAAACCGCCCTGCCCGATCAGGCAGGTAGCGCTTGCCCCAAACGGCTGATCCCGCCGCCGTTCAATTTTGCTATCCTTTCGATAGATGAAAAATTCGGCATGGTTCATTACGTGGTAAAAGAGCTCGTTTGCGCGAGGAACCACGCCAAAAACTCTGATCCATTTTGAGACTGAAAGGAGTCGGTTATGTCACAGGTTATAGAAGATTTCTCGGATGCGCTGGCGGGTTTGGTGAAAGAGGCCGCCCCGTATCTGGTGCGGGTAGAAGGGCGTCGGCGTGGCGGGGCTACCGGCGTGGCGCTTCCCGGCGGGTTGATTGTGACGGCGCAGCATGTGTTGCGGCAGGACAAGGATATTACGCTGGGTTTGGATAATGGGGAAGTGGTTTCGGCCGAATTGATTGGCCGCGATCCCACGACCGACCTGGCTCTCTTGCGCAGTTCGGCCGAAATTGCTCCGTTGGCTATCAGTTCGGCCGAAAACCGCGTCGGCCACCTCGTCCTGGCCCTCGGCCGACCCGGCAAGAGCGTGCAAGCCACCCTCGGCATCCTCAGCGCCCTCGGCGAAAGCTGGCGCACCCCCATGGGCGGCCTGGTTGACCAATACATCCAAACCGACGTGGTCATGTATCCCGGCTTTTCCGGCGGCCCGCTGATCAACGTCGCCGGTCAGATGATCGGCCTCAACACCTCCGGCTTGCTGCGCGGCGTCAGCCTGACCATCCCGGCCTCCACCGTCGTGCGCGTGGCCGACGCCCTGGTCAAGCACGGCCATGTCCGGCGCGGCTACCTCGGCCTGAGCACCCAACCCGTTGGTCTGCCGCGCGCCCTCGGCCACCAACTCCAGCAGCGCGCCGGCTTGCTCATCGTCAATGTCGAAACGGATAGCCCGGGCGACGCCGCCGGCCTGGTGCTGGGCGACACCATCGTGGCGGTAGCCAACCAACCGGTGCAGAACCACGAAGATTTACTCACCCTGCTCTCCGGCGACCGCATCGGCCAAAAGACCCCCCTCTCCATCATCCGCGGCGGGCAGTTGCAGTCGGTGGATGTGGTCGTGGGTGAACGGCCCCAGGCGTGATTAAAACCTGCCGGGCAACCGACGGGAGGGATAGAGCATGAAT
>JAYRVN010000313.1:0-4879 GCA_041918535.1 Chloroflexota bacterium | reverse complement strand
TTGCTGGCGCGGGCTGAAGAGTTGGCCGTCTTGAATCGCGCGCTGATGGAGCGGCCGTGGGGCAGCGGCCGGACTGTCAATGGGGAGAACTGGTATGTGGCAGCTCGCCGCCGTCAGGCGCAGATGACCAACGTTCTGCGCGACACGGTGGCGAACTGGCGGGCGGCTATGCAGCAAGTCTTGCTCAATCGGCAGCAAGGTTCCCGTCTGGCGTTGCCGGAAAATCTGGCGGAGACGCGCCCAACCACGCTAGGCAACATTTTGTCGGCGGCGGCAGAATATCCCTTGACGGCGTATGGAATTCACACGCCAACGATTCTGCCGCGCTTGTTGCAGGAATTGACGGCCAAGGATTCGGCCGATTCTGTGGTCAGTCGCCTGGTCAACGCCGAAAACGCCCTCAACATGCTCTTGCTCTTCTCTTTCTGGTCCGGCGTGTGGACGGCGTTAGGCGTCATCCTCTTCCTCACCCTCGGCCTGGTCTGGTGGCTATGGCCGATCGTTTTGTTAGGCGGGCCGCTGGCCTGGTGGCTAACCAAAGAAGGCGCAGAGGCGCAGGCCTACGCCTATGCCGATGCTCTCAAAGCCCTGTTCGATCAACGCCGACGTGTCCTGTTCGACAGCCTGGGCCTGAAACTGGCCGAGACCGACCAGATGACCCTGGCCGATGAGCGTAAATATTGGCGCTCCCTCTATCAGCTATTCGCTTATGGACAGGTAGATGCCGATTTCCCGGCCATCAAGCTGGCAAAAGAAGCTAAGGAGGGTAAGGATGCCTGAGCCGACCCTATTACTCCGCGCGCTGCTTATCGTCGTCTGGGCTGTGGCTTTATTGGGCGCATTCATTGCCCGCCGCCTGCGCCGTTCCGGCTGGCTGGGATTGGCCTGGGTGTTGATCCTGGGCGTTGGTCTCGGCGGGGCGGTTATCTGGCGTCCCAGGCCACCGGCGAGCGTGATGATCCCCGCCTATGCCGCCGCCCGGCCCCTACCGGCTTACCATATCATCGCGTCCGGCGAAATCACGCTCACGGAAGTGGCCGCCACGCCTACGCCGGAAGCGGACGCGCCGACGCTGACGCCTGCGCCGACAATCACCGCCACCCTGGAAGCTACGCCGGCATTGACGGCAACGGTGACGCCGCCGACGGCTGAGTCGGCGCCGATGGCTGAAGACCCGACCGGTTGGTTGTTGCTGTTTCCGGTTGAGACCGGCGCAGTGATCTCTGCCTCGCAGGTGATCTCGGTGGCGTCCGGCCTGATCCCGCGTTTTGTGGTCGAGATTGCGGCCGATCCGGCCGGTGTGTCGGATCAGAGTTTGCAGCCGGGCGACACGGTGGATGTGTATGCGGTGGCCCGCGAAGTGGCGGAGAAGACCGTTTTTACGCTGGACAAGCCTGACCTGACAGCCGGTTTCCCCATCACGCAAGCGTTGGTCTTACGCGCCACGGCTGACGCGGTGACGGGCCGGGTGACGTTGGGCCTGACTGACCAGGCAGCGGTGCAAAGGCTGGTTGAGGCCCAACCCTGGGTGACTTTCTATCTGGTATGGCGACGGTAATGAATGGCCGAGGATTCGGCCGAATCTGTCGCCCCAGTTGGCTACGTTAAGGAGTTGAAAGATGACAACTTTTCATGGTTACTTATTCTCAAAGTTACAAAACATAGGCACAAAATCTGAAGGGCCGGATTATTATTTGCAACTGTTTGATTACCACGAAGTGATGGTGATCAAGCAGGCCCATGCCTGGCAAGTTGATCCCACCCTGCATCCCTGGCTCAATCATAAGGTGGCGATTGAGGGCGTTTTGGAAATGGACGGCCTGCGCTATGAGCATATCATGCCCTATGAGTCGCAGACGGACGCGCACCAGTTGGCGCTAGAGCTGAAAGTTGAGCCGGATTTCGTCTGGGTGGATATGCTGCCGCCTGGCCCGCCGGCCCGGCAGCAGATTCAGTTAACGCTGCTCGTCCAATGGCCGTATCGGAGCATTTGGGAGGGCGAATGTCCCACGACCCAACTCTATGATTTCACGGTTGAATTTGAAGGGAAATTACTCTGGCGTTGGAGCGACAAACAAGTGTTCGATGCCGTGACGACGTCGGTGAAGATTCCCGGCGGCGCGCCTGTGGCTTATCCGGTCATCTGGGAATGTGACCCGGCCGAATTATCGGCCGAAGGCTGCTACCTGGCTCGCGCCACCTACATTGCCTCCGGTCAGACCGTTTGCCGAGAATTCGAGGTCAAATTCGCTTATCTGGAATTAATGGCCCCGTAACGCGCCACCGGCCATGCCACATCGCTGCGATCGAGCATGGCCGGGCGCGCTTGCCCTTAATCGGCCGCCATCGGCAGGGGGATAGATTCCGCCCCCGTTCGTTGCCGGTCGGTTAGGCGTGTCACCGGCGGGCATTCCCACGCCTCAGCCGGAGTCGCGCGCCGCAAATCCTTGAGCTTGGGCAAAACGCCGCAGGCAAAACAGTGATCGCGGCAATCTATCCGCGTCTCCTCACGCCGGCTCATCAGATAATCCTGCGTCAAGAACTTTCTGGTCACGGCCACGTCAATATGCTCCCAGGGGAACACCTCGTCAATGGGACGCGGCCGATGAGAGAAGAAAGAGGCATCCACGCCATAGCGCGGCGTTACAGCCGCCCAAGCCTTTTGCCAGGCTTGCTTGTTGAAATGCTCCATCCAGGCGTCGAACTTGGCCCCATATTGCCAGGCCAGGGCCACCACCTCCGCTACGCGCCGATCCCCGCGCGTTAGAAAGCCCTCGAAGAGCGACTCTTGTGGATCGTTCCAGCGGAAGGCCAGCCCTGCCCCGCGTAGTTCGCGACGCAAGTAATCCAGCTTGGCATAAATATCCGCTACCGCCCCCATCGGCTCCCACTGGAATGGGGTGTGGGGCTTGGGGATGAAAGTGCTGACGCTGACGTTGACGCTGGCCTTGTTGCCATGAACCCTGCGCCCTTCCGCCAGCACGCGCCTGGAGAGGTCGGCAATGGCGATGACATCATCCATGGTCTCCTGCGGGTGACCGATCATGAAATAAAGCTTGATCGTGCGCCAGTTCCGCTGAAAGATTTCGCGGGCCGTGTCCAGTAGGTTGGCATCACTGACGTATTTGTTGATGATGTTGCGCATCTTCTCGGTGGCGGCTTCAGGGGCCAGGGTAAAACCGCTGCGCTTGCTGTCGCCCAGGTTGTCCATGAGTTGCGTGGAGACGGTCTCGATGCGCAGCGAGGGCAAGGAGATGGTCAGGCCGAGCCGACCGTAGGTGTCGCGGATGCGCTCGGTGAGTTCCAGCACGTGACGGTAGTCGCTGGAAGAGAGGGAGAGCAGGGCGATTTCTTCGTAGCCGGTCTTGGCTAGAATCTGGCCCAGGGCGTCCAGGATTTCCGATACAGGGCGTTCACGCACCGGGCGGGTGATCATGCCGGCATGGCAGAAGCGGCAGCCCCGTGTGCAGCCGCGCATGATTTCGATGGGGGCCCGCTGGTGGATGGTTTCGATGAAGGGCACGATGAAATTGGTGACGGGCGGGGGTAGAACGGGGACAATAGTTTTGAGAACCTTAGCTGGCGCTTCGGGCACGTTGGGTGTGATATGGGCGATGGCGCCGTTGTCGTGATAGGCCACATCATAGAAACGCGGCACATAGCAGCCTTCGATCTGGGCCACATAGCGCAGTTGCGTTTCCCGGTCAAGCTGACGACCGGCGCGCATGACGGCGATGAGGCGCAGGATGGCTTCTTCCCCTTCGCCGATGACAAAGACGTCAATGAAGGGGGACATGGGCTCAGGGTTGTAACAGGCGTGGCCGCCGGCAATGACCAGGGGGTAGGCGGCATCGCGTTCGGCCGAAAATATCGGCATCCCCGCCAAATCCAGCAGGTTAAGCGTGTTGGTGAACAGTTGCTCATAAGGCAGACTGATCGCCAGCATGTCGAATTCGCGGATAGCGCGCTTGCTCTCCAGCGAAAAAAGCGGCAGCCCCCGTTCGCGCAACTGAGCTTCCATATCCACCCAGGGGGAGTAGACCCGCTCGGCCAGCAAGTTGCGATGCCGGTTAATGGTGTCGTAGAGAATCATCAAGCCCAGGTTTGACATTCCCAGGTCATAAATGTCCGGGAAAGCCAGCGCCACTTTGTAATCTACCGTCGCCCAATCTTTGACGACCTGGTTATATTCGCCGCCGGTATACCGGCCGGGCTTGACGACGCGCGGCAAAATCCGCTCCAGGGAGGCCTCGATTTGTTCGGGGGTCCAGGCTATAGGCATGGCGCATCCTTCCCGCGCGGTCGGCGAGGGGTGAAAACTCAAGCGGCCACCGTCAGACAGAAGCGCATGTAGTCGAGCGGCGGTGTCGGGGCCCCTAAGTTGTAGAGCGCCGGGGTCAACTGACTGCGATGTTCGGTGGCATGATTGGCGACATGGCGCAAGATGTCGCCGGCGGCGACCGCGAACTCTTCGCCGCGTGTGTTGCGATAAGTGATCGGACGCGCCAGATCGCTTTCTTCCAGGTTATCCACGTAGGCGCGCAGGGCGGCGTTAACTTCGGCCCAACGCGCGCGCACGGCTGCCACATCGGGGAAATCAGCCGGCTGGAAAATGCTGGTGGGACTAACGCCGGTCAAACGCGCGTGCCAGGCGAATTCGGCAAAGAGACTATGCACCAATGTGCTGTGGATCGAACCCCAGAAGTACGGCCCTTCTTTCTTGTATTCCGCCGCGTCCAATTTGGCGGCGCTGTTCAACACCTGTTGCCAGGCCCATTCATTGTAGGCAAACAACTTCTGCAAAGAGTTCATGCGGCATTCTCCAGGTAGGTTAGAATCGTCTGCGCCGCGCGCGCCGGGTCTTCCATAGCCAGCAGAT
>JAYRVN010000312.1:0-3530 GCA_041918535.1 Chloroflexota bacterium | reverse complement strand
TCGCTGACGTTTGTCCAGTTTCTACGCACGTTGCCCGAATGTGTCTGGTCGCATCTGCCGCCGGCTTGGCCTCGGCTACAAGTCCGTCAACCCTGGCAGCAGATCATCCAATTTTACGACGCTGCGCCGACCCTGCACTATGAGGTGGCCGGCGCCTGGCAACATCCCGGTTTGGAGTTGGGCTTGCACTTTGAGGCGAGAGACTCTGCCGTCAATGCGCGCCTGCTGACCACCGTTCAGCGCCATCTTGTCGAGATCAAGCATCTGCTTGGGCCTCACATTGAGGCCGAGCCTTGGGATCGGGGCTGGACGAAGGTGTATGAAGTGATTCCGCTGGAGGCTTATACGCCCACCACGCAAATGGCAGTGGGGGCGCGCCTGGCGGCGTGGATCCAATGTTTGCACCCCTTGCTACCCGAACTATCCGGCAATAGCCGCCGCCCCGGCTCACGCCTGAAGCCCCAGGCTTGAGTGGCACACAGTCGCGGCAGAGTGCAGTATAATAGTGGCAAGCCTTGTCCCTTGAAGATGGATGGCCCAAGCCGGGCCGAGCAACCGGAGTAACATGAACGGGGAAACGATTCTTATCCGCGAAGTTGGCCCACGGGATGGCCTGCAAAACGAGGCTGTACCTATCAACACCCGTCAGAAACAGTTGTTGATTGACGGTCTGGTTGCCGCCGGTCTGACGAGTATCGAAGTTACCAGCTTTGTGAATCCCCATCTCGTGCCACAAATGGGCGATTCGACGGAGCTGATGACTCGCATTTTGGCGCGCTATCATGACCGGCCGGATTTGCATTTCAGCGCGCTGGTGCTGAATGAACGCGGCTATAATTACGCGCTGGCCGCCGGAACGCGGGCGATAGCGACGTTGGTTTTCACCAGCGAGACGATGAGTCGGCGCAACAGCAATGTGAGTCGGGACGGCGCGTTGGAACGTTGCGCCAAGCTAGTGAGCCGTGCGCGTCACGATGGGGTTTGGCTGCGCGTCTATATCGGCACGGCTTGGGTGTGTCCTTATGAAGGGCCTATCGCCCCGGAAGTGACGCTTGATCTGGCCGAGAGAATCTGGGCGCTGGGGGTGGACGAATTGTCTATTGCGGACACGGTAGGCCATGCCCAGCCGTTGGAGGTGGGGCAATTGATGAAAGAACTGGTGACGCGATTCGGCCGAAAAAAACTCGCCGTCCATCTCCATGACACCCAGGCGCTCGGTCTGGTCAATGCCGCCGCCGCCATCCATGCCGGCGTGCGCATCTTTGACGCCAGCATCGGCGGTCTGGGCGGTTGCCCATTCGCGCCCGGCGCGGCCGGCAACCTGGCTACCGAAGACCTGGCCTTCATGGCCGACCGCATGGGCTTTGAGACCGGCATTGACCTGAGCAAATTGTGGCAGGCCGTACAAGCGGCGCGCGGCATGGTCGAACGCCCACTCGGCGGCCGTATCTGGCCGTGGTGGGAAAGTCATAGCCGCCCCGCCGCCACCTTGCCCGGTCTCACCTAAAATTGCCCCTAAACCTCTCTTGGCTCTTGCCTGCCCGATCTATGCCTCCTCAAACCGATTTCGCCCTGGCCTACCTGGATAGCCTGCCCGACCTCACCCTGCTGCTCATCCATGGCTTCCCACTCAATAGCCAGATGTGGTGGCCGCAGCTAAGAGGCTTGAGTGGGCAGGCGCGCATGATCGTCCCAGACCTGCGTGGACATGGCGGGTCGGAAGCAGTGAGAGGCCCATACAACATGGGGCTGCTGGCCGACGATTGCCTGAGCTTGCTGGATTCCCTGGGCATCACCGAACCGGTAGTAGTCGGCGGATTGTCTATGGGCGGTTACGTGGCGTTTGAGATTGTGCGGCGCTATCCGGAGCGGGTAGCGGCTTTGCTATTGACGGCCACACGCGCTTCGGCCGATTCTGAACAAGGCCAGGCCGTGCGCGATAAAACCATCGCCGGCATACGCGCGCAAGGCGTCGGCCCATTGGCGGCCGGGATGTTGCCCCGCCTGTTAGCCCCTACTACCTACGAGAACGACCGTCAATTGGTGGAATTCGTCATGCAAATGATGGAAAGCACCTCGCTCACCGGCGCTATCGGCGCATTGGAAGCCATGCGCGACCGGCTGGACTCAACCCCTATGCTGTCCACCATTCAAGTTCCTACGCTTATCATTCACGGCGCCGACGATGAGCTTGTGCCGCTCAGCGAAGCCCAGGCTATGCAAGCGGCCATCCCCGACGCCCGGCTTGTGGTGTTGCCCAACGCCGGACATTTGCCCAACCTTGAACAGCCGGATGCCTTTAATGCGGCCTTGGGCGAGTTTCTGGCCTCCCTCTAAACCAAACCCGCCGGCTGCCAGGCTCACATCGGCGATGTGGCGGCGCAAAAAAGACCTGCCAGGTTCTCGCCATAACCCGGCAGGTCTCTATGAGCTGTGATTACAGCCGTTCAGCGTTTACGGCGTAACGTCAAAGCCATCCACGATCTCGCCCGCAAAGCCCCTGGCTGAACCATCCCAGAACATGGCGAAGGTACAAGCGGTTGTGCTGCCCAGCGAACTGGCGGTGCAGACGAAGATGTCCGAGCCGTCACCACTCAAACCAGTTACCGAGAAGTTACCGAGGGTAGACAGGTACACCTGGTTGGCGCTGGCGATCCAGGCGCCGTTGACATCTTCCGACGAACCGCCCAAAGCCACGTCAGAGCCATCGAAGAAGTAGCTCCATGTCCCCGCCGTATTGGCCCCCAGACTGGTCGGCGTGAAGAGAATTAGATCCTCATCCGCCAGACCGCCCAAGCCTGTCACTTTCGGTGAACCCACCGTACTGATCACCAGCTTGCCATCCGCCGTCAGACTAAAAGCATCAATATCTTCGGATGAGGCGCTTAACTCCACGTCAGACCCATCGAAATACCATTCGAATGTGCCAGCTGTCGTACCTCCCAATGAGGTGGGGATGAAGCGGATGATATCCGCATCCGCCACTGTGCCCAAGCCCGTCACATTAGCCGCTGCGTCCAGACTTAGCAACAAGGTTCCATCGGGCAAAACTTCTAGCGCGTCCACGTCAACCAAATCCAGCCCGACATCTGAACCGTCGAAGTACATGGACCATAGCCCTGTCCCCAGGCTATACGCCAGGATATCCTCGTCCTCAAAAGGCACGCCGCCGGCGTTGCCGTTGGTGGTGGAAGTGATATACACCACTCCGCTGCCCGGAACCGGGGTTGGCGTCGGTGTGGGCGGGATGGGAGTATTGGTCGGCGTCGGTGGAACCGGCGTATCGGTCGGTGTCGGTGGAACCGGCGTGTCAGTCGGTGTCGGTGGAACCGGCGTGTCGGTCGGTGTCGGTGGAAGCGGCGTGTTGGTTGGCGGCGGAAGCGGCGTGTTGGTCGGCGTCGGTGGAAGCGACGTGTTGGTCGGCGTCGGTGGAAGCGGCGTGTTAGTCGGCGTCGGCGGAAGCGGCGTGTTAGTCGGCGTCGGTGGAAGCGGCGTGTTGGTCGGCGTCGGCGGAAGCGGCGTGTTAGTCG